>JBAXYP010000043.1:0-10354 GCA_041670725.1 Sphaerochaetaceae bacterium | reverse complement strand
CTGGAAGTAAAGGGGTTCCATGGATTGTACCGCCAGATGATCAACAATATGATTATCGGTGTAACGAAAGGATACTCCAAGACGCTGGTCATCAATGGCGTCGGATACCGTGCCGAGGCGAAGGGCAAGTACGTCGTCTTCACCTTGGGTTATGCGAACCAGATCGAGTTCATGCTTCCGGAAGGAATCACCGCCGTATGCGAAACCCCGAACAAGGTGACCATCAGTGGGATCGACAAGCAGAAGATCGGACAGACTGCGGCTGAAATCAGAAGTCTTCGTGGACCGGAGCCATACAAAGGCAAGGGGATCAAGTATGAGACAGAGAAGATCCGCCGTAAGGCCGGTAAGACCGCTGCTGCAAAGAAGTAATGGGTAGGCGAAGAATATGAACAGAGTGATTGATAAAAGAAGAAAACATCTGCGCCGCAAGCTCCACATCAGAAAATCTCTGAGTGGGACGGCATTGCGCCCAAGGATGACGGTTTTCCGCAGTAATTTGCATATGTATGTCCAAGTGATCGACGACGAAGCCGGAAACACGCTTGTTTCTGCCAGCACGCTGGAAAAAGAACTGGCCGGTCTGAAGAACAACGTGGAGAACGGCGAGAAGCTCGGTGAAATTGTAGGAAAGCGTATGCTTGAAAAGAATATCAACACGGTGGTGTTTGATCGGAACGGGTACATGTACCATGGAATCGTGAAGAGCATCGCTGATGGCGCTCGCAAGAGCGGCATCAAGTTCTAGGGGGATACTGTGGAAAATTCTAGAGAAAGAGATCGGGATAGAGACAAGAATGATGGATTTATTGAGAAACTTGTCAAACTGAACCGTGTCTCCAAGGTTGTCAAGGGTGGTAAACATCCCTCTTTTGCCGCCTTGGTTGTTGTCGGGGATCAGAAGGGTAAAGTCGGGTACGGGTTTGGGAAGTCCAACGATGTTACCGAGGCTATCCGTAAGGCTTCCGACAGGGCAAGGGCGCATTTGGTTTCCGTTCCCCAGAAGAACGAAGTCCCGATGATTCCTCATGAGATTATCGGAAACTATAAGAGTGCGAGCGTACTGCTTCGTCCTGCAGTTCCCGGCACTGGAGTCATCGCTGGTGGTGCGGTACGTGCCGTTTGTGATGCTGCGGGAATCAAGGACGTGTTGAGCAAGTCCTTGGGCTCAAAGAATTCCATCAACACCGTCAAGGCGACGTTCGACGCGCTTGAGCATCTTTTGGATGGCAAGGCGCTTGCGAAGGCGCGCGGTAAGAAGTCTCTTGCCGAGTTGTGGGGGTAAGGGGTATGGCAGAAACGAAGAAACTCAAGATTACGCTGGTCAGAAGTTTGAATGGCGGACTTCCTGTGCAACGCAAGACTGCCAAAGGTCTTGGGCTGGGGAAGATCAGCAGTTCCGTGCTCCAGGAAGATAATCCTTCCATCCGTGGGATGATCCGTGTGATCGCACACCTTGTGAAAGTCGAGGAGATATAACATGGCACAGATTCATGCACCGTACGGTGCAAATAAAAAAAAGACCATCGTCGGTCGTGGAATCGGCGGAAAAGGCAGGACCTGCGGCAGAGGGAACAAGGGGCAGAACTCCCGTTCCGGTGGCGGTGTGGCTCCGGGGTTTGAAGGGGGGCAGATGCCGATGTACCGCCGCGTGGCGCGCAGAGGTTTTTCGAACTATCCGTTCAAACAAGTGTATTTGCCGATTTCCCTTGATGTTTTGGATGCAAACTTCAATGATGGTGATACGATAACGCTTGATGTCTTGAAGAACAAAGGGCTTGTCCGTGGGTGCAGAACGTTGGTAAAGATTCTGAACGACGGAGAACTGACCAAGAAACTGGTCATTGAGGGTTTGAAGGTGTCTGCGGCCGCTGGTGAGAAAATCAAGGCTGCGGGTGGCGAGATCAAATAAAGAAGGGCTTTATGGCAAACTCCTTGGTTGAGATGTTTCGGATTAAGGATCTCAGGAAGAAGATCATGATTACCCTGGGGCTGCTGGTGATCAGCAGAATCGGGGCGGTTATTCCTATTCCCGGCGTAGATCCCCAAGTCCTGAAAACCTATTTCCTGTCCCAGAGCAACAGCTCGAACTTCGGACTTACCGAATACCTGAACTTTTTCTCTGGCGGCGCGTTTTCGAATTTCTCCCTCTTCATGCTGGGCGTCATGCCTTACATCAGCACACAGATTATCATCCAGTTGCTGTTGTTGATTATGCCGTCTCTCAAGAAGTTGGCTGAAGATCCCTCTGGACAGAAGAAGATTCAGCAGTATACCAGATATGGCACGATTGCCGTATGTCTGATTCAGTCGTATGTGGTCACGATTTACGCCAAGTCCATCCCTAATGTAATGACCATGGGAATTGTTCCTTTTACGTTGATCGCGATGCTTACCGTCACGACCGGATCCATGTTTTTGGTCTGGCTCGGCGACAAGATCACCCAGTGGGGCGTCGGAAATGGTATCAGCTTGCTGATTTACGCTGGTATTGTCGCCCGAATCCCTGACGCGATGGTCACGATGATAAAAGGTGTTTCCGCCGGAACGTTGAACCCGATCGTCGTGGTGGTGGTCTTGGTGATGTTCATCATTGTGGTCTCATTGGTTGTCTATGAAGAGCAGGGAGTCCGCAAGATTCCGGTGAACTACGCGAAGCGCGTTGTCGGGCGGAAGATGTATGGTGCGCAGAATACGTACATCCCGTTTAAGATCAACCCGTCCAACGTCATTCCTGTTATTTTTGCGAGCGCGTTGCTTTCGTTTCCGTTGCAGATCGCGACATCTCTGGGACCTCAGGTCCGTTGGTTGGCGCGGTTTGCCAATTGGCTTAATCCGCAGGGAGCCCCCTATCTGATTATCTACACCCTGTTGATCATAGCTTTTGCGTTCTTCTATACCCAGGTGAGTATGAACCCGGTAGAGATGGCGAAACAGATCCGTGAAAACGGTGGTTCCGTACCAGGCGTTCGGAGCGAGAAACTGGAAGAGTACCTGACGAAGGTTCTCAACAGGATCGTGCTTCCCGGCGCTATCTTCCTCGCCTTCATCGCCTTGATCCCCACTCTGGTACAGAAATTGTTTAGCTTCCCCTCTTCCGTCGCGATGTTGTTCGGTGGTACGTCGTTGATCATTTTGGTTGGCGTCGATCTCGATACGATGCGGCAGGTGGAAGGGTTGATGAAAATGCACCACTACGATGGGTTCACAAAAGTGGGCAGAAACAGAAGTCTTTAGGCTGAGGAGCTTGGAATCATGAAAGTAAGAGCAAGTGTGAAGCCGATCTGTGACAAGTGCAAAGTCGTTCGCCGCAATGGTGTCGTAAGAATCATTTGCGAGAACCCCAAGCATAAGCAGAGGCAGAAAGGCTAAGGTTCGGCGAAAGCCTACCCTATACAAGGAAGGAGACCACGAATGGCTAGAATTGCAGGTGTAGATGTGCCGAATAAGGCGACGAAGATCGCGCTGACCTATATTTACGGTATCGGCAGAAAAACGGCAATGGATATTTGCGAGAAGAGTAAAATTAACCCTGACGTAAACATCAACACCCTTTCAAATGATGACTTGGCTACGCTGAGGAAGGTCATCGATGAGAATTACAAGGTTGAGGGTCGTCTCCGTACGGAGACAGCCTTGAACATCAAGCGCCTTATGGACATCGGCTGCTACCGTGGCCTGCGTCATCGTAAGGGTCTTCCTGTACGCGGACAGAGGACAAGAACCAATGCCCGTACCCGTAAGGGCAAGAAGAAGACCGTTGCAGCGAAGAAGAAATAAGGAGCAGGAAAGAAATGGCGAATGCTAAGCGCAAAGTGAAGAAGACGGTATATGAGGGGAACTGCTATATTCAGGCCACCTTCAACAATACCATTATCACCATCACGGATTTACAGGGGAATGCTGTTTCTTGGGCGAGCGCAGGCGGGCTTGGGTTCCGCGGTGCCAAGAAGTCTACTCCGTATGCCGCTCAGACCACGTGCGAGAAAGCCGCCAAAGCGGCGATCGACAATGGGCTTCAGGAAGTCAACGTATTTGTGAAAGGACCTGGTGTGGGTCGTGAAAGCGCCATCCGGACGCTTGGTGTGCTTGGCTTGAAGGTCAAGTCCATTCGTGACTGCACTCCGATCCCCCACAACGGTTGCAGACCTCGCAAGAGCAGAAGAGTGTGATGAGGAGTAAGGAAAGTTATGGCAAGATATACAGGACCTAAGTGCAGATACTGCAGAGCGGAGAAAACCAAGTTGTTCCTCAAGGGCGAGAGATGCCATACCGGCAAGTGCCCGTTGTCTGATATGGGGAGTGCGGGGCTTCCTGGAAAAGATCCGCACGCCCGTTCGAAGAAACCGACCGAATACGGGAAGCAACTTCGTGAGAAACAGAAACTCAAGAGAACGTATTGTATGCTGGAAAAACAGTTCAAGCTGACCTTTAAGGAAGCTGCGCGTATCCCCGGAAAGACCGGTGAGACGTTGATCAGCCTGCTTGAATCCAGATTGGACAATGTTGTGTTCCGTATGCATTTCGCAACCAGCCGCAATCAGGCGGCGCAACTCGTCAACCACGGCCATATTCAGGTCAATGGGAAACGGGTGAGCATTCCGTCGTATCGGTTGAAGGCCGGCGATGTAGTCAGTGTCGCCCCGAAGAGCCAGAAGATGCTCGCCATCAAGGAGAGTCTGAAGGAATACTCCAAGAACGGCGTCAATCCTTGGCTCACGTTGGATCCGGATGCAATGAAGGGAACCTTTGTTGCTGTTCCGAGAAGAAGCGAAGTAACAGAGCTCGAGAAGATCAACGAACAGCTGATCGTCGAGTTGTATTCCAAGTAAGGAGTAGTTCATGGCACGCAAAAACCTTCTGAAGGGTTTCAAGAAGCCCAAGGGGATAACGTTCGAGCATAGCGCAGTTGAGCCTAATTATGGGAAATTCATCGCCTATCCGTTTGAGAGAGGCTTTGGCACCACGATCGGGAATACGCTCCGCAGGGTGCTCCTTTCCTCTATCCAGGGGTATGCGGTCACAGCCGTGAAGTTCACCAGTTTTAACGAAGATGGCGCACCCCATCTTGTCAGCAGTGAGTTCGAGCAGCTTCCCGGTGTTCGTGAGGATATCACGGACATCATTGCTGCTTTGAAGAAACTGCAGATCAGGATGCCCGAGGATTCGGAAGGCACAAACCTGCTGATCGAATGCAAGGGACCGGGCGTCATAACGGGGGCGAACTTGGAGCGTGACCAGGTAGAGATCACCAATAAAGATCTGGTTCTCTTCACCATGATGGATGACGCGAATCTTGAGATGGAAGTCCAAATCGATCTCGGAAGAGGCTATGTCCCGTCCGAATTGAACGAGAAATACATCGAAGAGATTGGCACCATCCCCATCGATGCGTGCTTCTCCCCGGTCAAGAGGGTGAAATACTCCATCGAGCCGACAAGGGTGGGATATCGAAACGATTATGACAAATTGACACTGGAAGTGTACACCGACGGAACCATTGCGCCGCAGAACGCGCTCGCCGAAGCGGCGAAAATCGCCAAAGACCATTTCCAGATTTTCATTAATTTCGATGAGACCCTTATCAACAGCAACGATGAGATCGACGAGGAAGAGGAACGGGTCCGCAAGATTCTGAACACTTCCGTCGAGGAGCTGGAACTGACCGTCAGGTCTTCCAACTGCTTGAAAAACGCCAACATCAGGACGATCGGAGATTTGACCAAGAAAACCGAGGATGAGATTGCCAAGACGAGGAATTTCGGGAAGAAGAGCCTCCAGGAGATCAAGGAGAAGCTCAAAGAGTGGAACCTGAGTCTCGGGATGACAGACTACAGCGTACTGAAGACCGCCATTAAGGTCCCCGGTGCAGCCGAGAAGGAAGAGGATACAAAGAATGAAGCATAGGATAGGGTTCAATGCGCTGGACAGGCGCTCGGCTGAACGCCGGGCCTTGAAGCGCTCCATGGTGACCTCCCTGTTCAAATACGAACGGATCGAGACTACCAGGCAGAAAGCGCTTGAGGTCCGTAAAATGGCCGAAAAGATGATCACCCGCGCGAAAGTCGATGGCGTTCATCAGCGTCGTATTGTCAGTAAGGATATTGCTGACCAAGCTATCGTGGACAAGTTGTTTACGGAAATCGCACCGCTTTTCAAGGAACGCAATGGTGGATACACCAGAATCCTGAAAACGGGGAATCGTCTCGGCGATGCCGCCGAAATGGTAATTCTGGAGCTGGTCGAGAAAACCGAAACAGCGACGAAGAAAGCGGAGAAGAAAGCCATGGCGAAAGAGGCCAAGGCAGAGAAAAAGGCAGAGAAAAAGACCGAGGAACCGAAGGATGAGGACAAGGCTGTCAAGAAGCATGCCTCTTCCGTGCGGTCCGCGAAGGCCCAAGCAGGAATGCAGAAGGCCGCGAGCGTACGCAAGACGATGGCCGGCGGCGCCGGTGGCGGGGACAAATAAGACCCGGATTTCCGTCGTGTGTATGATCGACAGCCAGAATATGGCAAAGCCGCCGTCCTATGGGATGGCGGTTTTTTCTTACGCGCCCGGTTCTTTGGTAAAAACTGACGAACCTTGACAAGCAATAATGTCGTAACTAGAATGATACCATTACAATTAGGGGGCGTATATGAATATACTTATCATCCTCCTGGTTGCGTTTGTTGGTATTGCAATTGGTTGGTTATGCCGTTGGCTGTATGCGAAATTTAAGCTTACGTCGGTCGAGCAGCGTGCTGAACGACTGAATCAGGAAGCGATAAAGGAAGCGGAAGCAAAGAGCAAAGAGCTCGTGCTTGAGACTCGCAATCAACTGCTGAATGAACAGCAGCAGCAGGAACGAGAAGATAGGGAAAGACGGAGCGAACTTCAAAGAACAGAGCGTCGTCTCCAGGATAAAGAAGAGACTCTGGAGCACAAGCAAACCGAACTGGATGCTATCAAAACGCAATTGGGTGATCAGGAAACTGCGGTAGCCGGACGTGAACAGGCCGTCAGTGAGAAAGAAGCTGGTCTGGTCAAGGAATTGGAGAAAATCGCATCGATGACCGCCGACGAAGCGAAAGCGGTCATTATGACTCAGATGCAGGAAAGTGCGAAGCGGGATGCGCAACTGGAAATCAATAAGATCGAACAGGAAGCGCAACTGACCGCTGAGAAAAAAGCTCGTGACATCGTCATTTCCTCCATCCAGAGATTGGCTACGGAAGTGACGGGTGATACCACGGTCGCCTCTGTTTCTCTGCCCAGCGATGAGATGAAAGGACGCATCATCGGGCGAGAAGGACGGAATATCCGTACTTTGGAGACCTTGACCGGGGTCGATGTCATCATTGATGACACGCCGGAAGCGGTGGTGCTTTCCTGTTTTGATCCGGTGCGCAGGGAAATAGCCAGGGTTGCATTGGAGCGTTTGGTACAAGACGGACGAATTCATCCGGCTCGGATTGAAGAGGTGGTCAACAAAGTCACCAAGGAAATTTCCCGGGTCATCATGGATCAGGGCGAGTCGGTGGTGTTTGATTTGGGTATCAACAACATGAGTCAGGAGACGATTCGTGCGTTGGGCCGATTGTATTTCCGGACCAGTTACGGGCAGAGCGTGTTGAACCACAGCAAAGAAGTCGCGTTGCTTGCCGGGATGATCGCCAGCGAAGTGGGTGCGGACAGCCAGCTTGCCATGCGTGCCGGTCTGCTCCATGATATCGGCAAAGGCATCGAGTCGGAGAGCGACGCGAACCATGCGGAACTTGGTGCGGATCTCGCAAAACGACTCGGAGAGGATCCGAAAGTGGTCAATGCCATTCTGGCGCACCACAACGACGTGGAGCCGGAGACACCGGAAGCGGTGATTGTCCAGATTGCCGATGCCATTTCCGCTGCGCGTCCCGGTGCTCGTCGTGAGACCTTGGACAACTATATCAAGCGTCTTGAGTCGCTTGAAAAGATTGCCATGGGATTCGAAGGTGTGGACAGCGCGTTTGCCATCCAAGCTGGTAGAGAGCTTCGCATCATGGTGAACAACGAGAAAGTCTCCGATGAGAAGGCCAAGGAAATCGCCAAAGGAATCGCCGAGAGAATCGAAGCGGAACTTCGGTATCCAGGCCGTATCAAAGTGACCATCATCCGTGAGACTCGGGTGGTCGAATACGCAAGGTGACGATGGCTGACAAACATGTGATTCGAGCCCTGATGCTTGGGGATGTCTGCGGACAGCCCGGGTGCAGGGCGTTGTTTATTGGATTGCAGTCGTTGGTTAAAGAGATGCGGGCAGACTTTGTCGTCGTCAACGGCGAGAATGCCGCCGACGGCTTCGGCCTGTCCGTAACTCAGATGGACCAGTTCTTTTCGCTCGGGGTGGACGTGATCACCAGTGGAAATCACATCTGGCAACAGGAAGACATCCTTCCGTATCTGGATAGTGAGAATCGATTGCTTCGTCCCGCCAATTATCCGCCGGGGGTCAAAGGCCATGGGATGGGAGTGTTTTCTGTCCGGCAGGGGCAGATTGCGGTGATCAACCTGCAGGGACGCCAGGAATTGCCCGCCATCGATGATCCGTTTCGCGTCGGTCTCGATTTGGTGACCAAAGCGAAGAAACAGGCTTCTGTTGTTCTTGTGGATTTTCATGCGGAAGCTACTGACGAGAAGGAAGCCTTGGGCTTTTATCTGGCGGGCAAGGCATCCGCGGTGGTAGGGACTCATACGCATGTGCAGACGGACGATGCCAAAATCCTTTCTGGCGGTACGGCGTACGTCACCGATCTTGGTTTTTGCGGACCGCAGGATTCTGTCATCGGTAGCGATCCGAAAATCGCCGTGGACAAGCAACTGTCCCAGATGCCACTGAAAAATGCCATCGCCGACCATAGTCCTGTGATTCAGGGCGTAAGCCTTTCGATCGATGGGGAAAGTGGGAAAACGTTGTCCATCGAACGGATCCAAAAGACTTATTTCTGATGAAAAAGCAACGTCTGCTTGATTTGTTGGTTTCTCGATTTCCCGAATACTCGCGCGAGGAGCTTTCCGCGTTCATCGCATGCCGAAACGTCACGGTTTGTGGCGAGATCTGCGGAGATCCAAAGCAATTCTTTCCTCCTGACATACATATTTCCCTTTCTTTTGAACCCTATGTCTCCCGTGGCGGTGTGAAACTGGAACATGCGCTCCATGTGTTTCCCGTGTCCGTCAAAGATTTGGTGATGCTGGACGCAGGATCCTCTACCGGTGGATTCACCGACTGCCTTTTGCAACACGGCGCTTCTTGCGTCCATGCGGTGGATGTCGGAACCAACCAACTGGATTGGCGTCTCCGTACCGATCCCCGGGTCATCGTCCATGAGCGGCGGAATATCATGACGATGGAGAAGGAAGAACTCGATCCTCCGCCCCGGGGCGCAGTTTGCGATTTGTCATTTCGCTCGATTTCCGGAGCTGCGTCCCACATTCTTTCCCTTGTCGGGGATACGTTTCTCATCTCATTGATCAAGCCGCAGTTTGAGACGCCGAAGGGTCTTCCCGGATTCCACGGCGTGGTGGAGGATCCCGCGCTCCTGTCGCATATCATGGTGTCCGTCTACCATCTGTTGGAGCGGGAAGGCGTAACGGTCGAGGATGTCACGAAGAGTCCCATCAAGGGAGCGAAAGGAAACGTCGAGTATCTGGCCTTGCTTTCCCGGCGTCCCGGGTTGAACGAGGCGAAGTTTGTCTCACGTCTGTAATTGATACGGTTCCCCGTTGATCAGCAGGACGACGGAATCCACTTGCGGGAAGTCAGTCGCCGTTTTCTGTAGCTGTAGATATGCCTTTTTGATGTCGGGCGAGGCGAGGAAATCCTTGGAAAGAGAGATGAACAGCGCGCCTTCCCTGAGTGTGCACCCGTTAAGTACCGTCCCTTTCGCAATATAAGTTGCCGCCCCCTCCCCAATGGCGGTTTCGTCGGGACCTGCGAGCAAAGCCTCCAGTGCGTCATGGTACACATCCCCGCCCAGCATTCTCTGGCGGATGGGGAAAAGTCGGAAAGATCCGGAGGCGTCAACGAAGCATGCGTCGACGGAACGATACCCAAGATCCCGTTTGGTTTCATTCTGTTGCTCCATCATGTCGGGGACCCCGCTTTCTTCGATGGAACGCAGAATTTTCGGGCGGAACGCGATGACCAACGCCGTCGAGACAACGAGCCAAAGCAACCAGAGGAGGATCATGGTGTGGCGTTTGGATTCCATAGGTAAAGTGTAGTAACTTCTTTCATGCTTTACAACGTTTTGGAAACAACAGTATGATGTCCGTATCATGAGGATCATGACTGGCATACCTTCTTCTTCCGGACTGGCTGACGGACCCGCG
>JBAXYP010000042.1:0-10354 GCA_041670725.1 Sphaerochaetaceae bacterium | reverse complement strand
CGTCGCGATCCTGACGGTAACGGGGACTTGGAACGAATTCATGTTGATCAACATTCTGACCAGCAAGGAAAGTCTGAAAAGCCTTCCCGTGGGCGTACAAAAATTTGCCAGCGCCCTGTCCAGCGACTTCGGCAAGCAGTTTGCTTCTCTGGTCATCGGATTAATCCCGATGCTGGCCTTCTATGGAGCATTTCATAAGGAAATCACCAAAGGCGTAAGTGCCGGAGCTGTCAAAGGGTAAGCTGATGCGAATTTTGTTTACAGCTTGCAAGAACAATGCTACTATTAGTTTGTACAATGTATGAACTAATCAGAATACGAGAGAATTTGTCATAGGAGGAGAGAAGATGACAGGTTTGAAAAAGGGTCTTGTGATGTGCATGGCGTTATTGATGGTCGCCATTCCCGCGTTCTCCCAAGGAACAAAGGAAAGCGCGCCCACCACGACTGCTCCGAATGCGGCAGAGCCGATCACGCTGACGGTTCTGAATTATATCGATATGTCCGAGCCGAACAGCGGGAACGAGATCTCGATGGTCTGGGACAAGTTCACCAAAGACAATCCCGACATCAAGTTGGTCCGTGAGGATTTGTTCAATGAGCCGTTCCACCAGAAAACGGAAGCGTATATCGCTGCCGGACAGGTGCCCGATGTCCTGTATATGTGGCCGAGCGGGAGATCCACCAGTCTTCATATCACGCACAGCGTCAAGGATTTGATGCCGTTGCTCAAGAAGGACGGACTTGTCGACAAGTACAATCCCGCGGCACTCGCTCCGCAGTTCGCCGGGTATCTCGGGGAACTTCCTAACGGGATCACTACGACCAACATGTTGTATGTCAATGCCAAGTTGCTTAAGGATAATGGCCTTGAGATTCCGAAGACTTATGAGGATATGAAGGCGATGATTCCGACCTTGAAAGCCAAGGGAATCGACCTGATCGCCATGGACAACAAGGATGCATGGGTCATGCAATCCTGTCTGTTCTCCCTCGTCGTCGGACGGTACGGCGGAACTGACTGGTACAAGAGGCTGGCGGCTGGTGAGATCAAGTTCACCGATAAGTGGTTCTTGGATTCCCTGGCCCTGATCGATGACATGTACAAGAGTGGCATGATCAATCGTAACAGTCTGCAGAGCGGATACGGTTCCTCCAGAGGCGCATTCGCGTCCAATCAGGCGGCGTTCTACATCGACGGAGACTGGTCGACGGCGAGTTTCCAGACTGATATCACCACCGGACAGGCGTTGATCAGCCCGGAGCGCCAGCAGAACGATTTTGAGCTGATGGTGATGCCGAAGCTTCCCGGAGAGATCATCCACGATTCCAATTCCGGCGTCGTCGGAACCGGTTGGGGCATGAGCGCCGCGATTCCTGACGGATCCGCCAAGGAAGCCGCTGCGTGGAGACTGATCAAATACTTGGAAGGCGAATATGTGCAGACATACCGCCTGACCACCGGTTCGGCATTCCCGTCGTTGCAGACGATCGATGTCGCCAAGGTAGCGAAGGAGAACAACCTCGAACCGTTCATTACCAAACGTGCCGAGTACTACAACAAGTACAATACCATCACACCGGTCATCGATGGTGTGCTTGCCGGTGATGTCTACAACGTCATCAACGACGGACTGCAGAACATCGGCCTTGGGATCAAGACTCCGGCGCAGGTCGCCAAGGAAGTTCAGACCGCTTGGGAAACTTGGAAAGCAGCGAATCCCCAGTAACAACTGTTCCATTGTCTTTCACCCGCAGGGCAAAACCTGCGGGCTCTTTTATATATAGAAGAACCTCCGTTTTGACGGAGGCAAAGGGAAAGGCGGGCGTTCATCGTCCGCTGGAATAAAGATCATACACGGCAAGCCTCTTGGTGAATTCTTCGACGGAAACATCTTCGTTCGTCTTGAACGCCACTTGTTTTTCTCCGGTCGGCCTCATGTCGAACCAGTTGTCGGAAAACGTTCCGGAAATGGAACTTGCGTCCAGTCCGACCCAGAACGCCGGTTTTTTGCACCGGAGGGTGATCTGAAATCCCGATTCCGTCTTGCAAACCGAGAAACCGATTTTGGGATCCTGCAGCGCGCATCGTTTGGGTGCGTCAAGCAGCAGGCTGTTTTCCATGTACACATCTCCGCATGTGAATTTCACATAGAGGAACGTTTCGTCCTTTTCCAAAGCCAACAACGAGGAAGGCAAGGTGCATATGGCGGTGACCGCCGCCTTGGGGATGTCTACCGTAAAGGCTTTCGCGAAACGTTTCTCTCCGTTGAACGCCGCGCTTTTTACCGTGATCGTCGCGCTTTTCCTGTCTTCCTGGGTGTCGTTGGAAACGAAGACGTCCACCGACCCATCTGTACGGCGGATCATAATAGGAAGGACGGGACTGTAGAAATGCCGCATGGCATAATGAAGCAACTTCCATTTGCCTGTATATTCGATGGACGACCAACTTGCGACGGGCCAGTCATCGTCAAGTTGCCAGATCAGACTGCCCATGCAATGGGGACGGAGCGTCCTGAAATACTCGCAGGCCATTTTCATCGCCAGGGCCTGCTGGCATTGGGAAAGGTATACCATGTTCCCCAAACCGCTCGGCATTCTGAAATACCGGGCGAAATTTCCGATGATGATGCCGTTGCCGCTTGGATTTTTCTGATGGTGTTCCATCACGGGACTGGTAAGATTCATCTGTTCTTCAGGGCAGTATGTTTCTATGGTGGACAGACTGGAAAAACTCTGGTAACCGAATTCGCTGACGAACCGGGGTTTGATTGAGTAGTACGCCTCAAACGGTTTGCCTTCATGCCAGACCGACCAGAAATGCATGTCTCCCTTTTGGTCGTCGTGCCAGTTATCGGAAAAGTCATCCGGTCCCGCAGACGGGCTGGAAGGCCAGAACATCCGTGCGGGATCGAGTTCCTTCACGACGCGTTCCACCGTCCCGTGGTTCAGCCGGTCATAGTCGATGAGATATCTGGCCATGTTCCTCTTCGATTCCTCATACCAGGAGATTGCGCCAAGGTCCTCGTTGTTGCCACACCACATCGCGATGGACGGATGATCGGAGAGTCTGGGAATCTGATAGCGGAGTTCCGCTTCGACGGAGGAAAGAAACGCATCGTCGGACGGGTACAGGGAGCAACCGAAAAGAAGGTCATGCCAAATAAGGATTCCTTTCTCGTCGCAAAGGTCATAGAACGCGTCATGTTCAAAAAAACCGCCTCCCCAGAAACGGAGCATGTTGCACCCAGCCTGAATGGCGCTCTCCAACAGGTATTCATATCTTTCTTTGGTAATTCTGGAAGGGACGGCGTCCATTGGTATCCAGTTGGAACCTTTCGCGTAGATGTCCCTGTCGTTGACACAGAACGTCAGACCTCCGTCGTTCGTTTTGACCTGCATGGTTCTGAATCCCACGCGTTTCTCGATGTGCGTCCCACCGATATGAAGGGTGAGGGGATACAGCGGTTGCTTCCCTTCGCCATGAGGCCACCAACGCTGGATGTCATGACAGCGGAGGTGAAACGTAATGAGGTTCCTTCCTTCATGCACGTCCACCGTGCCACATTGGCTTGAACCCGCAAGCGACGCATCCATCGTATATGTTCCTTCGCTGAATGCGTCCACAATTACTCTGATCCCGACGTCAAATGATGTTTCCGAGGTCTCTTTCATGTCGGTCGCCACCGATTCGACGACGAACTGGTCCGTCAGGCAAAGGGTAATGTCCTCGTATATCCCCATGGAAAGGATGCATGGTCCCCAATCCCAGCCGCCACTGAACTGTGCCTTTCGGATCAGGTTCCGATGGGGCGAACCGTTGGGATATTCGGAGAACGGGATGGGATATTTCAACCGCGAGGCGCGTTCCAACGCTTCCTTTTCCGAGCTCTTGAACGACAAGCTGATCGTATTTTGTCCCTCATGCAGAAGAGAACGTACATCAAACCGGTAGCGACGGAACTGGTTGTCCATCATACCGGCCTTCTTGCCGTTGATGTTTACCGTAATGACGGTATCCGCCATCGTAAAAGTAAGAATGGCGTGCTTCGCTTGGAGCGCTTCCTCGTTGAGCTGAAATTGCCTTTCCATTATCCAGTCGTTCCGTCCTACCCAGAGAATGTTGTTCTCGTTGGTTCCGTAATAAGGGTCGGGAATGATTTCCTGGGCGATCAGGGCGGTGTGGACGTCACCGGGAAGCGGACAAGGTACCGAGGGATGCTCGAGAAAGAAACGTGTGTATGGCGCGATCTCATGGCTGTCGCGCGGAGCAAGACGCCAAATGCCCGATAATGAGATGGTGTGCATGAAAGCCTCCCTTGCAAGTATATCACACGCATCATTTCCCGGACATGAAAAAGCCAGCCCGAAACGGCTGGCTTTTCTTCCCGAGGTAATGCTTATGACTGTTCAATGCCGAGCGTGAACGTAGTGGCGTCACATACATTCGCGGGTCCCCAATACTGGATGGCGCCGGGATATGTGTAGCAGGTTTTCCGAGCCCATTCGTCACGATGAGCGGCGAAATATGTGAACGGTTTTCCCTTCAGTTCCACCAGTGCTTTTCTGATGACGGGTTTGCTCACTCCGTTGCGTATTTCCATATGAAACATCATAGTGATGGGGATCCCTCCCGCCTGCCAATTGTCAACGCCTTTGTGTAATTTCGTAATACTGGACATGTAGCCGGATAGTCCTCCCGCGATGAGGACGAACGCATTGTATCCGAGGGCATAGCAGTAATCGGCATCGAAATTGGATGGGAACGCACATCTGCCTTCGTAGCCGAAAAAGTGGGTGAGGGGAGAATACTTGCCGATGTACGTGCCTTCCTTCTTCCTTTTTGCAAGTTCGTTTCCCACCATTTCCGCAAGCAGTTTTTCCGTTTCGATCCGTGAGACTTGCACGTTGCCGTGTGGATCTCTGTCCATTAGAAGCTGTTTCTTTATTTTCGCCGGCAGGAGGTTGAATACCGCTTGGCTTTTTTGGGAGAGCTGGCCGCTGATGAACGCGAATTGCTCCGCTTCCCCGCTGCAGGCCGCATATCCCTTCGCTTCCTTCGCCAGCAACTCGTTGATTTCCTCAATCAGGACCCCCATCTCTGGGATGAATTCGATCAAACCCTCGGGAACAAGGACGACACCGAAATTGTTCCCGTCGGCGGCCCGCGTTTCGACAGCGTCGGCGATGGTATTGACGACTTGTGCCAGCGACTGTTTCTTTTCCTGGACTTCCTCTCCGATGAGACAGATATTCGGTTGCGTCTGCATGGCGCATTCCAGAGCGATGTGGCTCGCGGATCGTCCCATCAGTTTGATGAAATGCCAATATTTTTTTGCGCTGTACGCATCCCGCTCAATGTTGCCGATCAACTCGCTGTATGTTTTCGTTGCGGTGTCGAAACCGAACGAAATCTCAATGTTTTCGTTCTTTAAGTCCCCATCAATGGTTTTGGGACAGCCGATGACCTGGACGGGGATGTCGTTTCCTTTGAAGTATTCGGCAAGAACCGCCGCGTTGGTATTGGAATCGTCACCTCCGATGATCACGATCGCACCGATGCCGTGTTTTCTGCATACCGCGGCGCATTTGCGAAACTGTTCTTCCGTTTCAAGTTTCGTCCTTCCGCTTCCGATGATATCGAATCCCCCGGTATTGCGGTACCATCTTAAGAGATCTTCGGTGATTTCGACGTATTCGTCATCCGTAATGCCGCTCGGCCCGCCAAGAAATCCGAACAGACGGCTTTTCGGATTCGCTTTTTTCAAAGCGTCGAACAAACCGCTGATGACATTGTGTCCTCCCGGTGCTTGTCCTCCGGAAAGAATGACTCCTACGTTGCGTTTTTCGCCGCAATCGGGGTTTTCGCCCTTTTCAACGGACACTTTGGACAGTCCGTACGTTTTGGGAAACAGCGCCTTTATCTTCTCTTGATCCGCGACACTCCGGGTCGGAGCGCCGTTTACGGGTTTGATGGTGTCGATGGGATTCCGAAGGACCACGGGCAGTTTGGGCTGATACCCGTATCGTGCCTCCTGCAATACAGATACTTTCATGGATAACATACTCCTTTCCTTAGTACAATAGCTGAAACGCCGTGGTCATGACAAGCGATTGGTTGCCTTCTTGAAAAAGTTCTGGTATACCATGGAACCATGAGCGATCAATGGAAATTTCATGATGGATTTGATCCGGCGTATACGAAACTTGGGTATGACGACCGAGGGTGGGAGACGGTTGATGTCCCCCATTGTCCGTTTCCCGTTCCTTTCCAATACTTTGACGAAACCTCATTTTGGAAGAGTTGTACGTACCGAAAGGAGGTGACGCTTCCCGCGAAGGAAGGGTGGGAGCGCATCGTCCGCTTCGAGGGTGTGGGCGTAAAGGCGACGGTGTTCTTCGACGGAGTCATTCTGGCGGTTCATGAAGGAGCGTACACTCCGTTTGAGGTGACGTTGCCGGCCGACAGGGGAACGCTCGTTGTTCGCGTGGACACACAGGAGGATCCTCAGATTCCTCCCTTCGGCGGGGCCGTCGATTATCTTGTTTTCGGCGGAATCTACCGGAAGGTGACGTTTTTCGTCCGTCCCGTCGCGCATCTGGATTCCTTTTTCGTGGAAAGCGAGGACGGAAAGACAGTTGCCGTCAAACTTCATGCCACATGCAAGAAAGGAAAGGTACGCCTGCGCCTGAAAGATGAGAGCATCCTGCTTGCCGAGGGAGAGACGATGATCGAGAACGGAAATGCGGAGACGTCGTTTTCCGGTCTCTCTCTTCAGCTCTGGGATTTGAAGGAACCGAAACTGTACCATATGGAGGCGACCTTCGGGGATGATGAAAGATCCGTCACGTTCGGTGCGAGAAAGGCCGAGGTTACCTTTTCCGGGTTCCTGCTCAACGGCAAGCGCATCAAGTTGATCGGATTGGATCGGCACCAATGCTACCCGTATGTAGGATACGCAATGCCTGACGAGAATCAGGCGCATGATGCACGGACTCTGAAAGAAATGGGATTGAACATCGTCCGTACAAGCCACTATCCGGACAGTCCGGCGTTTCTTGACGCCTGTGATCGTTTGGGTTTGCTCGTTCTGGAGGAAATTCCCGGTTGGCAGCATATCGGAGAGGACCGACACTGGAGAAAACTGTGCGTCGAAAACGTCAAAGCCATGGTAGAACGGGACATCAACCATCCGTCCGTCGTACTTTGGGGGGTAAGGATCAACGAATCTCAGGATGACGACGAATTGTACCGGGAGACAAATGCCGTCGCCCATGCGCTTGATCCGTCCCGGCAGACGTGCGGTATCCGCAACTTTCTTTCCAGCAATTTGTTGGAAGACGTATTCACGTACAATGATTTCTCTCACGACGGCAATGGACGCGGCCTGGTGCAACCGCGGATCAACGCGCCATATCTGGTCACCGAGCACAACGGGCATATGTTCCCGACCAAGCGGTTTGACGGACAAGAGACGCGGACCGGCCAGTTTCTGCGGCATATGGCCGTCTTGGAAAGCGCGTTCGCAAACGATCGCATCAGCGGTGCGATCGGCTGGTGTTTCGCAGATTACCAGACGCACAGTAATTTCGGCAGTGGGGACGGGATTTGTTATCATGGGGTGTGCGACCAACATCGAGTCCCGAAATTCGGTGCGTATGCTTACATCAGCCAACAGGAAAAACACCCCGTTCTCGTTTCGTCGCAGACGTTTGATAGCGGTGATGTTCCCGCTTCAAAAGACATGCCTTGGATCATCGCGACGAACTGCGAGTACGTCAACCTGTACTGCGACGGCAGGTTTGTGAAGCGATTCTACCCTTGCCGCAAGCGTTATCCTCACGTACCGCATCCTCCGGTATTCGTTGATGATTTCATCGGAGAGCGGATTGCGGATGAGAGTGTCTTCAGCGCCAAGGACCGGAAACTGGTCTCCCGCCTTGTGGTGAAATCGAAGAGTGCCGGTACCGAATTCTCGCTGAGCGACAAGGTGGAACTTTCCAAGCTTGCCAAGCGGTACCATCTGGATCATGGGGCCGTCATCTCCCTGGTGAACAAGTATACTTCGTTGGACAGGCAACGTAAGCCGGTGTGGACGCTGGATGGCGTCATCGGAGGAAAAGTCGTTGCGAGCGAAACATACGGTCCTGATCAGAAGCGGATCGTGCGTGCGCTGGCGGAGCGGACGAAGGTGGTTCTTGGAGACGGTTATCAGGTGATTCCGGTAATCCTCACCGTCGGCAGGGAAGGCATGACGCTTCCCTTGCCGTACGCGTTCGAGCCGTACCTCGTCAAGACGGAAGGTCCCGTGTCCTTGCTTTCCCCCTCGATGGACGCCACCATCGGCGGGGTCGGCGGCATTTACGTTCGTACGACGGGAGAGAAGGGCAAGGGCATCGTCCGCATCCAGCTTCAGCGAGAAACGGTTGCTGTGGAGATCGACATTGTCTGATCTTCGTCTGTACGTCGATGCCGATTCGGTGCCCGTCCCCATCCGTGCCATCATTCTCAGGGCTTCATCCAAACGGATGCTTCCCGTCCTGTTTGTCGCTGACAGACTTCTGAAGGACGTACGGAATGCCAGCGAACAGGATACCCATAATCTGCGCAAGGAAGCGGAGAAATCCGGAGAACTGGACAAATCCGCAATTCGGACCATCAAAAGCGGTATCGCTCAAGTGACGGTTCCTTCCGGAATGAACAGCGCCGACGATTATCTCGTCGGACACGTCACCGTCCCGTCCATCGCCATCACCCACGATATCCCACTCGCCTATCGGCTTGTGGCGGAAGGAGCGGTTGTCTTGGATGACCGGGGTAACGTATACACAAAGGAAAACGTCGGAGTCCGGCTTTCCGAACGGAACGTCAACAAGATGTTTCGGGAGTGGGGAATTGCCGAAGAGAGGACGAGGCCGCTTTCTCCCGCACAGGTCAAGGCGTTCGCCGACGCCTTGGACCGGACGATTACCCATATGCAGTAGACCGGATTCTTCCCTCCCGTGGTATATGAGGTATGAGAGACAACGTAGGTTGCATATGTTTCGCGGCGGAAGACACTCTTTTCTTCCGGCGACTTTTCGAAGGGTTTGTCCGATACCGCCCACTTCTCATCGCTTATGATAAAGGGCGACCCTTGGAGGACGGGTGTTACGTTCACATCGTTCATTGTGCGACGGCGCTTCAATTATACAGGGAGGTCCCGTTGCTCGCCGATGCATGCCGTGGCCCTCTTCTCGTTTTGGTGGAAGAGATTCGTTTCCGACTCGCTTCGCTGGAACGGAACGAAAAAATTTGGTACGCCGGTTGCGATATCCGTCGGGTGAGGTTGGAGGAAAGACTTTCCGCGTTGGTCCAAGGGACCGATTCCGTCATTGAGCGGGAACAGATATACCTCACACCGCGGGAACAGGAGGTGTGCCAGCTTCTCATGGCGGGATTTTCCGCGAAGGAGATCGCCTCGAGTCTGCATATTACTCCGGGAACGGTCAACGCCCACAAGAAGCAGTTGTTCGCAAAATTCAAGGTTCATTCCACACCCCAGATGGTTTCGTCCGGAGGATCGGCGATGTACCATGTGTGTTAAGGTTCCGGCCAGTCTATCCCTGCTTTTTCCGCTTGGCTCATCTGCAGTTCCCGTTTGATCCGGTATCCTTTTCCGTCTTTGTAAAACAGCGTACCCGTCTGCTTGAAATGAAAGCCGGTGCCGTGAGCGACGCATTGGCTCCTCAGGGAACGTACCCAGCTATAGTCACACACGCGCGCCTCGTCGCCGCTTTCCCCGCCGACGGTCACCGATTCAATTTCGGGCGAAAGATATTCTCCGAGATCGATCGGTCCGAGAAGCGGTTCGCAGATGATTGCTTTGCGGCGGATCGGGGCGGAGAGGAAAAGCGGCAGGCGGATATCCGCCTGTTTCTGGTTTTCCACCGTACACATGATCGTCACGTTGGGATATCCCGCACCCCAATCGGAGGGAATGCAGGAAGAAAAGCGGACGATCCTCTTGGTGATGATAACGAACGAAAGATCTTCGCGTATTCGGATAATTCGCCACGCCTCGTTTCTCCATGCGTCAGCCTTGTCCAAGAAAAAATCACTGGTCATGCACGTATAGACCGGACACTCGTCTTTTCCGAGTTTGTAGATTCCGTTCCTGCCTTTTCTGAGCGGCAAATCGAAGTTTTTCGTCTTGATGATTACGGACGCATCCCGTCCGACGCTTTTATCCCTCCGGTAGACATAGCAATGAAGGCATCCTTCGGAATACTTGGTGCAACCATGCCATGGGTTCCAGACGGAGGAAGCCATCAGAAATCGGCTTGTCCGACGGCCCTCGGATACGGAATG
>JBAXYP010000041.1:0-10373 GCA_041670725.1 Sphaerochaetaceae bacterium | reverse complement strand
TCAGCGTTGCTGATCTGGATGCGATCAAGGATATCCTTGACGGACGGCTCGGTGCGGATGGCATCATCCAGGATTACATCGAGCGTCATGGATTGTCGACCGATTACACCCCGGAGGAGGGCGACGATTACTATCCCGATACCCATTGCCTGGTCAATTACTTTTCTTTGAAAAACCGGCAGGATCTCAAAGAAATCGAATCGTTGTTTTCCTGTTATCGTGCGGCGGAGATTCTCGCTGAGAATCATCAACCGCCATTTGAGTTTGATACGTTGCTGGACCTTCATGCCCGCCTGTTCGGTGACGTGTATCCGTCCGCGGGACAACTCAGATCGATGGACATCAAACGCCGTACCGTTTTCTGCGATCCCCGGTACATCCGCCAGGAAGGGGAGAAGTTGTTCCTCCGCATCCAGAACGCCCATTATCTGAGAGGGTTGGACAAAGAGAAGTTCGTCAATGAGTTGGCTTACTTCATGGGAGAGATGGAAGCCCTTCATCCGTTCAACGACGGAAACGGTCGCGTCGAACGTTTGTTCTTCTATGTGATGGCTCTCTATTCCGGATACCAGACGGATTGGGGGATGGCCGATCCCGATCGCCTGCTTGAAGCGGACATCTGCGCCATCGATGGCGATTACCAGCTCTTGATCTCCGTATTGACCGAAATCATCAATCCCGCCGAATGATCATTGTCCTATCCTGTCCAAGATCCACAAAGCATCCAACGGGGTGAACGTTCCGTCGTCCACATCGAATGTCTTCGCTTTGGGAAGCAACTGGGTATACAGGCTGTCCGGTGCTTGGATGACGTCCCTGACCTCGTCGTTTTCTCCAAAACAGGTGAAGCTGAGATTCCCGTCCCGATGTTCCGTAAACAATAGATACCGGGATTCCCCCGCTTCCTGCATGGACAGGTACAGCTTGCATAATTCGACGGCACGATCATCCATCAGGTTCTGGAACACCATTACCTTTTCCTTCAGCTGGTTGATCGTCTTGACGATTCGCTTCGTGTATCCTTGCAATTGCCGAGGCGCTTTTGGCGCCCCCCCTTGGTAATCGGGGGCGAGCAGGATTGCATACGGGACGTCGGCATTGGTGAGTAGCAATTCGTTGGTTACGGTGAACGAAGCACCACAGAAAGAGCACCGATGGGTGAACACGCTGTCGGTAAGAATGCCCAAGTCCATCTTCGGATCCGTAACGAGGTCGATCATCGAGTAGGTTTTCACCACTTGCTCGCGATGGCAACTCGGGCAGGCGACGGTGATCATGTCATGCTTTGTCGGCATTGCGCTTCAGCACCACTTTCTTCACTACCGGTTTCACTACGTTTACCTCAAGTCGCTTGCGGATCAGAAAACAGGAGTGGATTCTCGGATCCCGGGCGAAATCATCCCCGATCGTCTCAGGGGTTATGTCCTGAATGTCCCAATCCTCATAGAGAAACGGCGCCATCTTGAATCGTCTGTAGTTGGTGGAGAAGATCAGCACGCCGTTCTGGTCAAGATGCATCATGCATGCCTTGATCAGGTCGATATGATCCCGCTGGATGTCGAAACTCCCACGGCTTTTGCTGTTTGAGTAGGTCGGAGGATCGCAGAAAATCAGATCGTACCGATCCCACGTGTCGTAGAGGAATTTCATGCAGTCCGCACGATAAAAGAAGTGGTTCATCGTCGTGAATCGGTTCAGACGCATGTTCTGCTGCGCCCAGTCCAAATACGTGGATGAACTGTCTACGCTTACGGTGGAAAGAGCTCCGCCTTTCGCTGCCTGCACCGTAGCGCTGCCGGTATAACAAAACAAATTGCAGAACCGTTTGCCGTTCGCCATCTGGGCGATTCTCGCGCGAAGGGGACGGTGATCAAGAAACAGCCCCGTATCCAGATAGTCGGTGAAGTTGACCAGATACTTCGCCCCATTTTCGTTGGCGATGTAGTATTTGCTGGTGTCGGCGAATTTGATGTATTGTTTGTTCCCGCTCTGGACGGATCGGGTCTTCACATAAATCTTCTCACGATCGATGCCGGTCGCACGCTCCGTCGCGTCAACCAATTCATCCAGACGCCGCTGGGCGTCTTCCTCCGGAATGTCTTCCGGCGCCTCATATTCCTGCAGGCTGATCCACGTGTTTTCGTACAAATCGATGGCGGCGCTGTACTCGGGCATGTCCGCGTCGTAGATACGATAGCAACTCACCCCTTGTTCCTTCATCAGCGGCGTGATGTACTCGAGATTCTTTTTCAGACGATTGTATGCCATCTGCGCACCTTCCGACAACGGCTGGGCCAGTCGTTCCTCTCTGCGTTTCTGCGCTTTGGCGATCAACTCCGCTTTTTCCTCCGCGCTGAACACATAATAATGGGCGAACTGGCAGGGGATGCCTCCGTTGATAAAGCTGTTGGTTCTGTTTGGCTTCATGTCGATGTTGGACAGAAGTCTCTGGTCCCCGCAAAGAATGGAAATGTGCCATCCCAGGAAGAGTTGGGAGAATTGGTCTCCGATCTTCTGGTACAAAAGCGAGTACGGGGTGTCGTTTTCATCCAGACGTATGCCGTACGGGGGATCGGTGACGACATATCCCTTTTCCGCCGGCACGTCGTCGGCGGAAATATCCGTGAAATCCTGTACGCCGAAAGAGATGAACTTGTCCATTCCCGCCGCCTTGGCGTTCTCTTTTGAAATGTTGACGGCTTCTTTGTCGACATCCCATGCGAAAATACGTATATCTTTCTTTCTACCCGTTTCCGAACGAACCAACGCTTCCTTCTTGCAAGTCTCCCACAATGCGGCATCATGGATCGGAAGTTTCTCGAATGCAAATGTTTTCTTTGGATTGACGATGCCGGGGGCGGTATCCGTAGCGTACAGCGCCGCTTCGATGGGAAGCGTTCCACTGCCGCAGAAGGGATCGAACAGAACCGGGACGTCATCGCCCGACTGCATCGCCTTGTACCAATCGCTGCGATACAGGACGGCGGAAGCAAGATACTCGGAAAGGACGGCCTCGGTTTCATTCCGACGATAACCCCGTTTGTACAAGGCACGTCCCGAGAAATCGACGTACCACTGCACATGGTCGGCGTCGAGATGAATGTGGAAAACCACATCGGGATTGTCCGTATCCACGACGGGACGCCTCTGGTCGAAATGATTCCTGATCCTGTCGACGATGGCGTCTTTCAGCCTGATGGCCGCGAAATGGGAGTTTCTGAGCCAATCGGTGTGTTTCACCGTTTCGGTGATGGCGAAGGTTTTCTCCGGCGTCACCCATTGCTCCCATGGGATTTCCACGGAAGCGGCGTACAGATCGTCAGAACTCTCCACGCCGTCTTCCTCGTATAGGCCGAGCATCATTCTGGTGGCGACATGGCTGCTCAGGCAGAACGTGTACGCGCACTTCAAGTCTCCGGTGAATTCAACACCGCCGGAAAATGAAGAAATGTTCGTTCCTCCGGCTTTCGCGACTTCCTCGCTGATAATGTCATTCACATATTGTGCCGATGTGACGAAAAAAACCATTACTTTTTCTCCTTGTCCGCTGGATCTTTCAGCAGACTCTCCAATTCTTCCTTGCTGAACGAATAGACGCTCCCGCAATTGACACATACCAATTCCAAAGGGAACGGTCCGTGTTCCCTGATATCTTTCTTTTGGTCCACCGGCAAGTTCTTCAGATAGCCGGCGAAACCTTTCTTTTCGCACGGACAGGAGAAGCCGACGATGCCGCCCCCCACTTTTTGGGGCTTGAGATCCGAAAGAAACTCGTCCACATAATTTCCGCAGGTTTTCCCCGTTTCAAGATACGCCCCCAATGGTTTGAGCTTTGCCACGATTTCCTCGAGCTTGTCGATGGTCTTCGGTTCATACCCCGGAAGCACCTGGAAGAACAGGGCGCCCGCGCCGCTGACATGTCCGACATTGTCGAATTGGACGGACAGGTCGAAGACGGACGGAGTTTGTTCGCTTTGCTGGTAGTACGAGGCGAGATCTTTCGCAAGATTGCCGTATTCAAGCATTACCTGTCCCGTATATGGCTGCTTGTCCCCTTCGAGGATTTTTGTTACGGAAAGAAATCCTGGCCCGTACAGAAACGAAAGGTCGCTGTTTTCAAGCGGCTTTTCCAACGGTATCGGATTGTGTTTCAGGTACCCGCGCACCGCTCCGCATGCCCACGCTTCGACGTAATACCCCCCCAGAGGGCCACCGCATTCGACGTTCAGCTGTACGCGATCGTTTCCTTTGACGGTTGAGGCGAGAAGCGCTCCGGCGAGATACGCTTTCCCCAAGACATATGTTTCCAGCGTGCCGGTATGGAAATTCGCTTGCATTTCGTTGAGCATCAGCGTGCCGCTCAACGCGGTCAAGCGAACCTGTCCGTCACACAGAATATAGAAATAACGATCATCGTGCGCTACATGAGACAAATGATCCAGTAAAGCCGGATCGGTGATTCGTTGTTTGATCATGCCCCTACTGTAGTTGGTGCACGCTTCTTTGGCAAGAGAATGCCCTCCGTCCGGGGAGGGCGGCGTACGTCATGCCAAGGTGACTTCCTTCTTCGCCATTTCCTCGAAGTCCTTGCCTTCAAGCACTTCCTGCTTGAGCAGGAGTTCGGCGATGTCGGCCAATGCCTTCTTGTTTTTTTCCAGATGGTCCTTAACGACGGCGTACCGCTCGTTGATGATTCTGGCCGTTTCGTTGTCGATGTATTTTTGGGTGTCTTCGGAGTACTCCTTACTGCCGCCGACGCCTTGGATGCCGCTGTCGGTCATCGGGAGGGTGATGTTCCTGAACTTTTCGCTCATGCCGAATTCGGTGATCATCCTGCGGACCAAGTCGGATGCGCGGGAGATGTCGTTGCCCGCTCCGGTCGATATCTCGTGGAAAACAACTTCTTCAGCCGCTCTGCCTCCAAGCATCGTATCGATGTTTCCCAGCAACTCGTTCTGACTGAGCAGGAATCGATCTTCCGTCGGATACTGCAACGTATAGCCGAGAGCCCCCATGCCTCGCGGTATAATGGAAATTTTGGATACGGGCTCGGCGCCTTTGGTCATGAATGCGGTCAATGCATGCCCCGTCTCGTGGTAGGCGACCCTCTTGCGTTCCTCGGGATTCATTACCCTGCTTTTTCGTTCCAATCCGGCCACTGACTTCTCGATGGCTTCTTCGAAATCCACTTGGGCGATTTGTTCCCGTTTCTGTCGGACCGCCATCAACGCCGCTTCGTTGGCGATGTTGGCGAGATCCGCGCCAGACAATCCGACCGCCCCCTGGGCGATCTTGTGGAGATCGACGTCCTGTCCGAGTTTCATCCCCTTCGTATGGATTTTCAGGATTCGGAACCGTCCTTCGAGATCGGGTTTGTCCACCAGGACCTGCCGGTCGAAACGACCGGGTCTGAGCAACGCGGGATCGAGGATTTCAGGCCGGTTCGTCGCCGCCAGAATAATGACGCCGGTACGGGAATCGAATCCATCCATTTCGACGAGCAACTGATTGAGGGTTTGTTCCCTTTCGTCATTGCCTCCGATCGCCGCGGCGCTCCGTTGCCTGCCGATGGCATCGATCTCGTCGATGAAGATAATGCACGGACTGTTTTCCCTTGCCTGTTTGAACAGGTCTCTGACACGTGCGGCTCCGACGCCGACGAACATCTCGACAAAGTCGGCGCCGCTCATCTTGAAGAACGGGACGCCTGCTTCTCCCGCCACCGCCTTCGCAAGGAGCGTTTTCCCTGTTCCGGGAGGCCCGACAAGCAAGACTCCCTTGGGGATTCTCGCCCCCATCGCCGTGTACCGTTGGGGGTTCTTCAGAAAGTCGACGACTTCTTCCAGTTCCTGTTTGCTTTCGTCGACGCCGGCGACATCGTCAAATCTGACGCCGGTATCCCCTTCCGCGACGATTTTCGCCTTGTTCTGATTGAAGGAAAGAACCCCCTGTTCGCTGCCCCCCATCCTGGAGAAGATGATCCTCCAGATAACCAGCAGAAATATGAACGGCAAGACATATGAGAGAATGGTGGAAACCACCCCCGGTTTCTCCGGTGCCGTGGCATAGTATTCCACTCCTTTTTCGTCGAGAAGCGGGATAAGAGAGGTGTCGTTTTTTACGATATAGGTACTGAAGCCTTTGGCGTCTTGGATGGACGAGGTGTCGCTCGTCTGCAGGGACGACTGGGCTTGTTCCTTGGTGATGGTGTAGCCGATATATTGTTCGTCGGTGATCTCCACCCGTTTGATCTCCCCGCTTTCGATCAAGGATTTGAATTGGTTATAGTCAATTTTCGTGATGACCCGTTTGGATACATTCTGCAACGCCATGCTGTTGATGGCGTACAGCAGCACCAGAAAAATGAAGAAATACCAAAAAGAGAAAGTGAATTTCTTTTTTCTATTTGGATCCGGACCTCCCAGATGGATGCCCGGTTCCTCTTTCGGTTGCTTGTGGCGTTGCTGTTCTTTTTCGAATTCCGATAGGTTTTGTTGATCGTTTTCCATAGGTTATCCTTATGCCTATCAGTATACTGTGCATTGTTTGTCCGGGCAATTGAATCTTCTGCGATATGCTTTTTGTTTGCTCCCTGGCATGATATAGTTTGCGTGATGAAGGTCTATATGGTCACCGGCGGAGCCGGCCGGGTAGGGTTGTCCATCAGCGAAGCGTTGCTTCTGCGGGGGGATGCCGTCGTCGTAACCTGGCATTCCAAAAAGGAGAATGCCGACTCCCTCTCCGGTCGGTTTCCCCGTCGGGTCGGGGTGGTGCATGCCGATTTCTCGAATCCCGGGGAAATGGATGAACTGTTTTCCTCGGCGCTTTCCTGTTTTGGCGTGCTGGACGGTATCGTGGACAGCGCTTCCGAATTCTCGTCCACGACGATCGATGATATGCAGGTCGACGATGTCCTTCGGATGGAGAATATCCATGCGACAAGTCCTCTCATGCTCTCTCGATCGTTCTATCGATGGGTTCGGGACAAAGGGAGGCGCGGTGTCGTCGTGCACATCACCGACACACGGGCCGATTTTGGATACGGTCGAAGGGTTCCGTATCTTCTTGGCAAGGCTTCCCTTGCCGTACAGACGGAAATTCTTGCCAAGGCGGCCGCTCCGTTCCTCCGGGTCAACGCGGTCGCGCCGGGCTTCGTATTGCCCTCCGGCGACGGGGCCTATTTCGAGGCGATGAGGTCCGTCCTGCCGCTGGGGAAGACGGGATGCCCGCAGGATGTGGTGGATGCGGTGCTGTATTTGCTTGGTGCTTCCTATGTGACGGGCGAGACGATCCACGTCGATGGCGGAGAGCATCTCTTGTGAATGTCATTCCCAGTCCAATGCATCGATCGGGTTGAGGTTCGCCGCTTTCATTGCGGGATACCAACCGAAAAAAACACCGATCGCCATGGAAAATCCGATAAAGATGCCGTATCCCGTGGGAGAAAGATTCAGCTTCCATCCCACGGCTTTGGTGATGATGACGCTCAACAGGGTGCCGAGGCCTATGCCGATCATTCCTCCCGGCAAGGTGAGCGTTACCGTCTCCGTGAGAAATTGTCTTCGGATGACACGAGAAGAGGCGCCGAGGGCGACGACTTGTTGCTTTTCTGTGTTCCGTATGATGTTACCGTACCTGCCCTCCGCCCGAAGATGATGCGCACTGCCGTCGCTGGGGGTCATGCCTGTCAAATTGTTTTTTCTGCCTTTGAAGATGACACATTGAGCGATACCGTATCTCCGACATCCAATTCGCCGCATACGAACTGGTTGACATCTTCTCCGAGATATTTGACGAATGCCTGAACGGTGGAGATCGTGACGGAAATTCCGGCCTTTACCGTTTCCGCCGTAGCGGCCAATTTGCTGTTCTCCCGTGTCAGGAGATACTGTTGGAGCGTCGGACTGTTTTTCTTCGCATACGTCATGATATCGGAAAGATCTGCGGCGAACGCAGCATCGATCGCCGTTTCCATCCATATCGCAAAAATGAGAATCCGTGAAAAATACCGCATTATTCCTCTCGTCTCGGTCCGAATCGAAACAATCATATGCTTCGCGTTTTCGTTTGTCTCTTTTTCGCATGGAAAGAACACATATCTGCACATATGCACAGACATTCTTCATGAGATCGCCATACATCTTCTGGAGGGAGGACTTTCCCGTTCTTTCGATTTCTCGTTGTTTGATGCGGAGGGAGGCCTCCAAACTTGACCCTCCCGTCGCTTTGAACTATGAATGAGGGATGGGAGCGCGAAGTGAAACAGACCCGCTGGTTGTTGGGAGACAAGACGGAATCGTATCTGGTCATCGTGTCGTTGGTGATTGCCTTTGTCGTTCTGATTGCCATGGTACTGTTCCTGACCCAAGCCTTGATCGAGCGTGAAGACTTGAAAATGCAGAGCGAGGCGGAACGTTCATTCAATTCCATCTATCTTTCCCTGCAGGACGGTGATGCGCAGAAGGCGCAGAAGACGATGGAGGACGAACATGTCTTCGGCATCGGCATCTACGACAGCACGGGCAGGAAGGTGATGAGCCTCGGGCAAGTCCCGCAGGTGCTGGATATTTCCGGATTTTCCCTTCACAACGGACAACAGAGCATCGAGACGGGTATCACCAATTACAGCAAGACGACCGGTTTGATCGAATATCTGCGGTATTCCCGGTTGAACATCCTGCTGGATACGGGAAACCTCACCCTGACGGCGAGCGGACTGCTTACCGCCCCGATGGATTTCCCCGACGTGCTGTATGTCGTGCTCAACGGATCGGCGTATCACAAACGTATCGTCGCCTTGCGGATGTTGGGGTATATGGCTTCCGTCATTCTCACCGCGTTGTTGTTTCTGGTGCTGCAGATTTATCTGAAGAACAGGGAATATAGGGACGAACTGGCCAAGCAGGAGAGTTTGGTCAGTCTCGGACAAGCGGCACGGACGCTGACCCATGAGATCAAGAATCCGTTGTCCGCTATCACCATCCAGCTCGCTTTGCTGAAAAAGACGCTTCCCGAGAGCCGCCACAAGGATCTGAAGGTAATGGAGGGGGAGGTGCAACGGCTTACCCAACTGACCAATAAGGTCAGCGATTTCCTGAAGAATCCCCTTGGAAGTCCGTCGGTGATCGATCTGGATGGGTTGTTCCGTGAACTGTTTCTGACGTTTCCCGGGCACATCGGCTTCACCTCAAAGGGAAATGAGCGTATCCTGATGGATCCGGGACGTGCGAGGTCCGTGTTCGAGAACTTGTTGAAGAACGCCATGGAAAGCTGTACGGGCCGGGATCCCCGCGTGGAAGTGGAGATCAAGGATGACCGGAGGGGGAAGCTCCATATACTGGTGATGGATCGGGGAGACGGCATTCCCCGTCAGGACGCAAAGAAAATTTTCGATCCGTTCTTCACTACGAAGATCCACGGCAGCGGTATCGGACTGGCCATCAGCAGACAATTCGTCAAGGCGCGTGGCGGGGATTTGAAGTTGTATAATCGGGAAGGTGGCGGAACGGTGGCCGAAGTGATCATGCCGAGCAGCCTCCATTTGGAGAAATGAGATGAACGTATTGGTAGTGGACGACGAAGAGGATATCAGAAACTCGCTTCAGCAGTATTTGAAGATCGACGACATCGACAGCGATGTCGCGGAGAACGGCCTGTCCGCCCAGCGGATTATCAAGGAAAAGCCGTACGACGCCGTATTGGAGGATCTGAAGATGCCGGGCATGGATGGTCAGCAACTGATCGAATGGCTTCGCAAGGAAGGGTTCCGCATGCCCGTCATCATGATGAGCGCGCATGGGGAGATCGCCGACGCCGTCACCGCTTTGAAGGAAGGAGCTCAGGATTATGTGGTCAAGCCATTCGATCCCGAGGAGCTCGTCATTCGTCTGAAAAAGCTCGTCGAGGCGCAGAATCTGAGAAACATGGTCGAAGCGAAGAGCATGGACGAACAAAAAAGCCAGAGTTCCTTCATCGGAGAGAGTCCGTCCATCATGAAAATCAAGGCGTTGATCGCAAAAATCAAGGATACCACTTCCACCGTGCTGGTTACGGGGGAAAGTGGGACGGGCAAAGAAGTGGTGGCCCGGGAAATCCACGCCAACAGTCCCGTCTCGCAAGGCCCGTTCGTCGCCATCAATATCGGCGGGGTGCCGGAGAACCTTCTGGAAAGCGAGTTGTTCGGCTATGAGAAGGGAGCGTTCACCGGTGCGGTGAATCGTAAGACAGGCATGTTCGAACTCGCCAACGGCGGGACGTTGTTTCTTGATGAGATCGGGGACATGCCTTTTACCCTGCATGTGAAGATTCTTCGCGTGCTTCAGGAACGGCGGATCACGCGGCTCGGCGGAACCACCGCCATGCCGATCAACGCG
>JBAXYP010000040.1:0-10575 GCA_041670725.1 Sphaerochaetaceae bacterium | reverse complement strand
GACGGCCCAAGCCCAATAATGGTTCCATTTCCTGGTGAGGATTGCAACCATCCCGATCTCCATCAGAAGCATCAGGGAACAGATCCAGATGGTAGCGATGCGCTTTTTGTTGGATGAAGGGATTTTCCGCTGGCTGAGGTTCAGGAACAGGATGAGGATCAAGCCCCACGTGTAGTTTGATTCAATGGTTTCGAGGATCATACCCGTAGCCTAGTATGCGTTTCCCCTTCCCGTCAAGCGGTCCGGATACCCAAGAATTTCGTTGCTTCCATTTCTGTTTTAGGGTAAGCTGAAGGAAGATCATCAAACCAGGGGGCTACAAGAGATGGAATCCATCGCAAGCTACATCGACCACACAATCCTCAGCGCGGACGCGACGCAGGAAAAGGTTGAACTTGTGTGCTTGGAGGCGATCAAATACCGATTCGCTTCCGTCTGTGTGAATGGGTGCTGGGTGGGATTGTGTGCAAGATTGTTGTCGGGCAGTGGGGTCAAAGTCTGTTGTGTCGTAGGATTTCCTCTCGGGGCGATGTCCACGAGAGCCAAGGCGTTTGAGGCCAAACAGGCGGTTATGGATGGTGCGGACGAGATTGATATGGTGATGAATATCGGTTGGCTGAAAGGTCATGATGACGGGCTGATACAAGATGAGATCGCCGCCGTGAGGCTTGCCGGTCGCGACCGGCTCCTGAAGGTGATCATAGAAGCGTGCTTGCTTTCCGAAGAGGAAAAAGTCAGGGCCTGTCGGCTTGCCAAGAGCGCCGGTGCCGATTTCGTGAAGACGTCCACCGGGTTTTCCAAGGGGGGCGCAACCGTCGCAGACGTCAAGTTGATGCGAAAAGTCGTCGGTCCTGACTGCGGTGTCAAGGCCGCGGGCGGAATCCATACCTTTGAAGAGGCGAAGGCGATGATTGAAGCCGGAGCGAACCGCATCGGCGCGTCGTCGGGCATCGCGATCGTCGAAGGACAGAATGCCTCGCATTGAAAAGATCACCCCAGGCGCCGATTTTCTGAAAAGCCTGGGGTTCCCTACGGTGGACGTCCATGAAACGTTCTCCCATTTTGATTTCACCAAGCCCGGCAGAAGGGTTCTCGTCATCGGACCGATGGGAAGTGGTAAGTCGGAGTATGCCGCCCGCCTGTGGCGGGATGCCGAGGTCGCTCGGAGAAAAAGCGGAAGTGTCAAGACCTTGACGTCGAACGGAGTGATGGATCGGCGCAATGTGTTTTTTGTTCGGAGCGATTTGGATTCCGTCAGATTTTCCGAATACCCTTCCGACGCACTGGCCTATCGGGGCGGTTTTGTGAGGTGCGGAAACAACATCGCACGCATCCATGATTCATTTGATTTGGAAAAAATCATTGCCGTTCACCCCGAAGTGGGAACCTATATTATCGACGAGGCTTCCTTCTTCGACGAGAGGATTGCATATGTCGTACGGAACGTCAGTATGGAAACCGGCGCGATGTTTATTTTCCCGACATTGATTCTCAACTTCCGACGGGACATTTTCAATTCTACCGCCCGTCTGATGCTGGATATCGCCACCGATGTCATCCCATTGACGGCGTACTGTGAGCATCCTGACTGCATGCATGATGGATTCTACACGTACCGGTACTATGCGATGGAAGGCAAGGAATGTCCTGCGCTGTATTTTGATCCTTTGATCGTCGTTGGGGGTGACGTGTTCAAGCAAGGTTCTTCCGAACCGAATTACGCGGCACGGTGCGACCGCCATCATTATCTTCCGGGGAAAGAATATACGTTTCTTAGTTTGAAACCGATGGGTCTGTCCGCAGCGGATGGGGATTTGAAGCCGTTGGAGCGGGAACTCGCCGCGCTTCAACAGGACAAAAGGCGGTCCATACTTTTTTCGATGCTTTCCCGTCAATACGGGGATCTCGAGGATGGGGAAGTCTATCTCAATGCGATGTCGCCCGGACATATCGCCGAGAAAGCTCTGGCATACCTTTTCTGCGAACAAAACATCATCGCAGAGGATCTTATGCGAAAAATCGTCGCCGACTTGGCGTTGGATACCTCGTATCTTTCCAAAGTGTTGTCCGACAACCGGCGTCCCGTCTCTTTTGAGCAGATGATGCTCTTGTAGACGGAAAAAGTCAAAAACACCACTACAAAAGAACGAAAGAATTCTTCACTATTATGATAGGCAAGCAAGGGTTGCCGGCAACGTGTCCGGATTGAGGTTTTCCAGCAGACATGGAACGTTGATGTGATATGCGTCCAATTCTTCGCTGAACAACTTCCAATCCATCACGCCGGTACCTGCCGTGAGATCCCCGATTTTTGTTCCGTTGTCCGTAAGAATGAAATCTTTTACGTGGATTGCCCTGATACGTGGCCCGAAAGCATCGAACGCCTGCTTGAAGTAACGTGCCTGTGCTTCTCGTGAAGGTCGCCTCCTGAACGAACCGTCTGGTTCAGGAATACCGGTATAGCCGATGAGATTGACCGGGTCGTAGATCACCCCGAGGTGTTCTGACGGATACCGTTCAAGAATGTCGGCCATTCGTTCTATGGAACAGATGGTATGGGCATGGTTGACGGCTTCGATGCAAGCGGTGGCGTCGTACCGTTCGGCTGCCTCGATCATGTACTCCAGACTCGAACGGAATGCGTCGAGGATTTTAGGTTCGTAGGTGTCGGGGCAATAGGAGCAATCGGGGTGAACGGAACCTGTTTCGGTTCCGACCACCTTGCAACCGAAATCCTTGGCGAAACGGAGGGTCGTAGCGTAGTCGCGGAGCATTCGTTTTCTTATTTCTGGATCAGGGTGGATAGGGTTGATATAGCAACCGATAACGGCTATGGAAACCCCTTCTGAGGCAAGGTCGTCATGGATGGTACGGACGTATTCGGACGTGTATTCGGACGGTTCCTTGGCGCCGACAAGGACTTTTTTCAAGGCCAGTTGGATGGTGACCGGGTTTTTGAACGAGGCGGCTTTGCGCGCCAGATTTTTGATTGTGGTAAACGTGCCCAGATCGTGGGCTCTGAATCCAATGTGCATCATACGGTTATTGTATCGTAGATGTCTTTTGATTCTCAAGGAGAGATGTGATGAAGTATGATGCGAAACGGGATTTCCATGCGATGGGTGATGGGCGGTCGGATGATTCCGCCGCTTTTTCCATGGCATTGTCGCATATGGAATCTGGAGATATTCTGTCGATCCCTGCGGGAACATACGTGAGCGGGCCGATTACCGTCAACAAAGATGGGATCACCATTAGGCTTGAGGCGGGGAGTGTCATCAGGTTCGTTGATGACCCTGTGCGTTATGTTCCCGTGATGACTCGCTGGGAAGGCGTGTGCTGTTACGCGATGCATCCTTGTTTCTGGATCACCGGGTGCAGTGGCGTGACGCTGACAGGCGAAGGGACGCTCGATGGCAACGGAGTCCGGTGGTGGAATCAAGCGAAGAAAAAGAAGGCCCAAATCGGGCCCGAGACGGCTATAGAGAAGGAATTTGCCAGACTGAACCCTCGGTACGAAAGCCAGCCGGGAGGGGGAGGAGGGCGTCCAAGTCAATTTCTCCGGCCGCCGCTTTTGCAGGTACTTCGAAGCGAGAACGTCTTGATTGAAGGCATTACATTGCAAAACAGCCCGTTTTGGACGCTTCATCCAGTGTTTTCCAAGGGCATACGAATGTCCCGTGTGACGGTGAACAATCCTGAGGATGCTCCCAATACCGACGGTATTGACATCGATTCTTGCCAGAACGTCGAAGTGTCGGGATGCGAGGTGACCGTCGGAGACGACGGGATTGCGATAAAAAGCGGTATCGGAGAAGACGCCGTGGAGATCGGAATCCCGACGACGGACGTATCCGTCACCGGTTGCGTCGTACATCGCGCCCATGGGGGAGCGGTCATTGGTAGCGAGACGGGCGGGGGTATCCACCGTATTCAGGTTTCCAATTGTTGCTTTGACGGAACCGACCGTGGCATCCGCATCAAGACGCGGAGAGGGCGGGCGGGAGAGATTTCCGATCTTTTTTTCCGAGACGTCACCGTCCATGGGGCGCTTTGCCCCCTGACGATCAACATGTATTATGTTTGCGGTACTGATGATTCGACGGTGTTTTCATTGGAACGACAGCCTGTGACGGAGTTGACGCCGAGCGTCAAGGACGTGACGGTTCAGGGTCTTGTTGCGGATGGCATCAGAAGCATGGGAGCGTTTATTGTCGGACTTCCCGAACGGCCGGTGAAGCATCTCGTGTTGCAGGATTGTACGTTTGCGTTGGTTTCGGATGGATTGGAACCTGTGGAGCGAAGTGAGATGTACTATGGGCTTCCAGAGAACCCGACGCGTGGTTTACGTTTGAGAAACGTTGAGGTGCATCTTTCCCGCGTAACTGGGGAGTGTGTCTTCGAGGACGGTGTGAAGACGTTTTGATGAAAAGAAAAGCGTGCCGTACATCCTGCGCGGCACGCTTTTTGACGAAAGCGGAGTTATGCCCTGACCAAATGAATGGCAAATCCGTTGACTTCTTCTTTGAAGTAGACTACCTTGGTTCCTTTCGCGTCGGAAATAATTGATTCAGGAATCGGGGTGAAGCCAAATTGCTTCAGGTACCCGATGGTGCGGTCGACATCGAAGCAGGAGAAAGCGATGTGCCCGTTTCTGCCATAGAACTGTTTGTTCATCACTTCAATGATCGCGCCCATGAACGAGGATGAGGCACCGCGTTTGGTGCAGGTCATTCCGAGATGCTCGAATGCGCTGATCGATTTCTCCATTGCGTCGGAATCTGGATTGTTCAGTCCGAGGTGCACGAACTGCAATCCCTGCAATGCTCTTTCGGCTTCCTTGCAAAGATCAGTGATTTCATCCCATTTTTCGGCGTTGATCAAATCGGATTTTACCATCCATGAACCGCCGACGGAGAGCACGTTTGAAGCTTTCGCGTATTCTGCGATGTTGCTGAGATTAATGCCGCCGGTGGGCATGAATTTCAGAGAGGGGAAAGGTCCGGAAAGGTCTTTCAACATATGTATTCCGCCATTGGCTTCGGCGGGGAAGAATTTCAGTACGGAGAGCCCCATCTTCACTCCTTGGGAAATCTCGCTTGGCGTGGCGACACCAGGGCAGACGGGAATTTTATGGTCGAGGCACCAAGATACTACCTCTTCGTCGAAGCCAGGCGCAACGATGAACGATGCTCCGGCCTTAACCGCTTTCTCGGCGTTCCCGACGGTAAGAACGGTTCCCGCGCCGAGAAGCATTTGCGGATATGCTTCATGGATCGCCTTGATGGCCGCTTCAGCCGCAGAGGTACGGAATGTGACTTCTGCGGCGGGGATGCCGCCGTTGATCAACGCTTTGGCCAACTTGGTTGCTTTTGCGGCATCATCGAGTTTTACGACGGGGATTATGCCGATGTCATGGATGCGTTTGTAGAAATCTTCAAACATGGTGGGCTCCTTATTTTTAAATTAATGAAACATTGTTTCAAATATTGACAACCCAAACAATACACCCTATTATGGGGAATTGCAAGCGTCTCGCATAAAACAAATTGGAGGAAATCCATGGGAAAGGAATTCGTCACCTTTGGTGAAATAATGTTACGGTTGAAATCGCCTCGTCACGAGCGGTTTTTCCAATCTCCGAGTCTTGAAGCGACCTTTGGGGGCGGAGAGGCGAATGTTGCGGTTTCGTTGGCTATCCTTGGCAGGGACTCCCGTTTTGTCTCCTCTGTTCCCGACAATGCCATCGGAGAGGCATGCGTCCGGGAGATTCGCAAGTATGGGGTCAACGTACAGAGCATCAATCGGATCAAAGGTTCCCGATTGGGTATTTATTATCTGGAAACGGGAGCAAACCAAAGGGCGAGCTCCGTCGTATACGACCGTAGCGGCAGCGCGTTTGCCGTCAGCAAAGTGTCCGATTACGATTTCGATGCCATTATGGAGAATGCCGCATGGTTTCATGTGACAGGCATTACTCCCGCGGTCAGCCAGGAAGCCGCCGATGCGGCTCTTATGGCAATGAAATCGGCAAAACGGCATGGTGTGATCGTTTCCATCGATTTGAACTATCGGAAGAAACTCTGGAACTATGGGAAAAGGGCTCCGGAAGTGATGCGGGATCTGACCAGCTATGCCGATGTCGTCATCGCCAATGAAGAAGATATCCAGAAATGTTTGGATATTCAGGCAAAAGTAGACGTCACCAGCGGAAAACTCGATCCCAAGGCCTATGAGGTGCTTACCGCCGAAGTCAAACGACAGTTTCCCAATGTCAAGGTGGTCGCCGTTACGCTTCGCGAGAGTCACAGTGCTGACCACAACGGCTGGAGTGCGGTGCTGTCGGGGAAAACCGGCTTCTACGTCTCCCGGCATTACGAGATCGAGGATATCATCGATCGTGTCGGAGGGGGGGATTCTTTCGCCGCGGGGATTATCTATGGCCTGTCCGAATATCCGGCGGACGAGCAGTACGCAATTAATTTCGCCGTCGCCTCTTCCTGTTTGAAGCACAGCATCGACGGGGATTTCAATCTTGCCACGAAAGGCGAGATCGAAACCTTGGCGAAAGGTGACGGGTCCGGACGGGTACAGCGCTGAATCCTCTTGCATTTTGTTTTGCGGCCTCCAGTTTGGGGGCCGTTTCTTGTTTGTGGTATGATACGATGTTTTCATTTTCAAGTCACCGATGTTTCCATCGATGGAGATATTGAAAGGACCCTCTGTGAATCATCAGAGAAATTCTCGTTGCGGTCGGACGTATCGTTTTGTTATCTGTCAAACCCGAAAAGGTGGATGAATGTCGGATAAGGATCACCCCGGTCGTGACGGGGGCGTATCCGTTTTTTGCTGTGATTTTTCGACTGTCCTCATTTCTGCCATCCGGAAAAACGGTGTTGGACGCCCGACGGCGTGGGTATTTGCGGATGCCGACGGTGAACTTGCCGGACTCTGTCGTCGAAAACGATGAATACGAAAGAAAATACTTTATGAAAAAGCTGTTTTTCATGCTTTGCGATTGTGCATTGAGGCTTTACAATGGAGGGGCAACGGGACGAATGGCAGTTGTCTGTATTCATAAGGAGGATACAATGAAAAAGTTCGGAATTGTTTTGATGCTATTTTGCATGTGCTTCGCTCTCTTTGCCCAAGGGACAAAGGAAAGCGCGGCTTCCGCAACCGAAAAGGTTACCCTGACGATGGGGTCTTGGAGAACCGATGATGTGGAACAAATGAACAATCTGCTTGCCGCGTACAAAAAGATTGCACCGAATGTCGATATCAAGTTCCAGCCTACCAATCCGCCGGATTACAACGCCACGTTGCGCTTGCAGTTGGATTCCCATACCGGTCCGGACTTGATGTACGCCCGTTCCTATGCCACCGGTCAGGAATTGTTCAACGCGGGATATTTCGCGGATTGTACGGACATCCCTGGATTGATGACCAATTTCACCGCCTCCAATCTTGCTCCTTGGCAGATGCCCGATGGCAGAATGTTCGCAGTTCCGTTCGCTGCGGTTTCTCATGCCGTGTACTACAACAAGGATATCTTTGCGAAAAACGGGCTTTCCATCCCGTCGACATGGGAGGAATTCCTTAGCGTGTGCGACAAACTTCAGAAGGCAGGGATCACTCCGCTCGCCAACGGGGTGGCGGATGAATGGGACATTCTTGAGTGCTTTTTCCTTGGCATGGTTCCGAATTTCGTCGGCGGCGCGTCCGAACGGGTGAAGTACGAGAGCGGCGAGAAAAAACTCAATGACGCCGATTTCGTCGCCGCATACCAAGCGATGGCGGATGTGGCGAAGTACTGTCCGAAAGGGTTCGAGTCCGTCACGTACAATGACAGTCAGGTGTTGTTCAACACTCAGAAGGCGGCCATGTTCGTTGATGGGTCATGGACGGCAGGTGTCTACAAGGATGCGACGTTCCAATGGGGAGTGTTCGCCATACCCGCCCCGAAGGGAAGGAAGACTGCGATCTGTTTCCATCCTGACATGGCCATCACGATGAATAGCGCGACGACTCACCCCGAGGAAGCAAAGGCGTTCCTCGCTTGGCTTTGCACCAAGGAAGGGGCGACTACGGCAAGTAAAAACCTGCCGGTCGGTTATTTCCCTATGATTAACTTCGAGATCAAACTTGACGATCCTCATGCCAATGAATTTTTGGCGCTCAACGCCGGGAAAGAGACGGATGCGCGGTTCGTCTGGCCGGCTTTGATGGATTTGTACGCACCGATGAACCAGGCGGTCATCAAGGTGATGCGCGGAGAGATTACGGCACAAAAGGCCGCAGACAGCGTCGCCGCATTGAAGAAGTGAATCCGTGATTTCCGACGGCTACCGTCCCTTACGGGGACGGTGGCTTTTTCCGTCTTTTCGTGAAAGGATGCAAAAATGCCGAAACAGAGAAATTCCATCACGCCGAAAGGAAGATACTGGATCCTCTATCTTCTGCCTGCGCTGTTTTTTTATGTTATTTTCATGGCGTGGCCTCTCCTCGATTCTCTGAGGTTGGGGTTTTTTACCGGCAACACGCCGGCGACGCGCAGCTTCATCGGATTTGGAAACTACGTGAAATTGTTCACCGATGAGACGAGCAGGACGAGATACTGGGGTGCGTTCGGACATACGTGGTATTTCTTTTTGATCAACATGGTCGCCCAGAACTGTCTGGGAATGTTGTTCGCCGTCATTCTGACTAATCCCACCATGAAAGGAAGGGAATTCTATCAAACGGTGGTGTTCATCCCGACGACGTTCGCCGTTCTCGTTACCGGATACTTGTGGAAGCTGTTGCTCAATCCCGTCTGGTGCGGGGACACGCTTGTCAGGATGCACCTTGGTTTTCTCGCTCGGCCGTGGTTGGGGGATCAGTCGACGGCGTTGACCTGTGTTGCTTTGATCTCTTGCTGGCAATGGATGGGCATTCCCACGATGATGTTCGTGGCAGCGTTACGAAATATTCCTGAGGATTGCATAGAGGCCGCCGACATTGAGGGGGCGAACGCTTGGCAGACGTTCTGGTACGTCAAGTATCCGATGATTCTGCCGGTGGTGGGGATGATTACCATCTTGACGTTCGTCAACAACTTCAATGCGTTTGACGTCGTGTTTGCGACGGAGAATGTAAACGGCGCGCCTTCTTATGCCACCGATCTGATCGGAACGTTGTTCTATCGGATCGGCATAGCCGGGCAGCATCCGATCGGAATTCCCGATGCGGGGATGGGCGCGGCTATCGCGACCATTACGTTCTTTGTCCTGATGGCAGGGGTGGTGCCGATGCTTAAGTACACCCAAAGGGAGGCGTGATATGGTACGGACGCTTCATCAACAGCATCGGCATGTCGCCTCGCATTTCGTGATGGTCATCTGGTGCTGCATCGTGCTTTTCCCGATATGGGTTCTGCTGATTAACTCCTTTAAAACGAGACTGACCATATACACCAATCCGTTCTGGATCCCAAGACGATGGAATTTCGACAATTACCGTTCCGTTTTGCGGGAGGGCGACTTCCTTACCTATTTCAAAAACAGCCTGATCGTCGTGCTTCTTTCGTTGTTGCTTGTGCTGATCATTTCCTCCTTTGCGGCGTTTGCGCTCTCCAACTGGAGAGGGAAGACCTCCCACGGTCTCTATTTGTTCTTCATCGCGGGCATGATGCTTCCCATCAAGATTGCATCGATCAAACTGCTCGAATTGGTCCGTTCGCTTGGGTTGCTCAACACCATCTGGTCGTTGGTGCCGATCTATATCGCAATGGGACTTCCCATTGGGGTGTTCGTGCTGACCGAATTCTTTCGGGAAGTTCCCCATGAATTGACGGAAGCCGCGATCATCGACGGATCAACTTACTTTCGGGTATTCGTCACCATCCTGCTTCCGCTCGTACGTCCGGCTTTGGCGACCGTGGCCATCTACAATCTGATTCCTTTCTGGAACGATCTGTGGTTTCCGTTGATTTTCATAAACGAGGAATCGCAGAAGACATTGCTTTTGGGGGTTACCCGTCTGTTCGGACAATACCAGACGGATTGGTCGAAAGTTCTGGCTGTCCTGACGCTCTCTGCGATTCCCGTGTTGGTGTTGTATCTTTCGATGAGCAAACAGTTCATCAAGGGAGTAACCGCCGGTGCGGTAAAAGGATGATGGTTGTTTCGTTATGAGCGGGAATGTGGTATGCTTGCCCCATGAATTTGTGCGAAGCAGTATCCATGTTTTCACGGAGCGGTCTTATCGGAACGCTCGGTCCTTTTGATTTGGTCGCCGTCCAGGCGAACGGCATCACCTATTATTGTTTCTTCGTAGAGGAGACCCAAACGATGCTCGCTTACCCGAAAGAAGCGGGCTATGCTTCGTTTCTCAAGAGTTTTTCCGATACGAGGGACGAGGGAACCCCGCTGAAGGAATTCAATAGGAAGATCGAGCAGGATGTCTTGATCGTTTGTCCCGGCGAAAAGGAACCGGTTCTTGAAAAGCGTCCGCTCGAGGATGTGCATGTTCCTCAGGATCCTTCGCTTGCGGAACATCTTCTTGAAGTCCTTTTGAAAAGCGGGGATTTTTTCG
>JBAXYP010000039.1:0-10648 GCA_041670725.1 Sphaerochaetaceae bacterium | reverse complement strand
CCGCAGGCGGATGTCATGTACGGCGGCGTGAACTATGCCAACGGCGTCAACTATGCCAAATACTTCGAACCGTACGTGGCGGCAGGCAACGACAAACTTCCCGAAGCGTACAGGAACCAGAATGGTTGTGTTACCAGATACTGCCTTGACGGTTCCGCCGCTTTGCTTCTGAATCTTGATGTGTTCAAGACGCTGGGGCTCGATCCTAATGAATTCAAAGCTTATGAGGACTTGCTCACCCCGGCCCTGAAAGGGCATATCGCAATGGGCAACCCGGCTTCTTCATCAAGTGCTTGGGCTGAATTGACCAACATGCTTTTGGTCAAAGGAAACAAGCCGTATGATGATGCCGCTTGGGAATGGGTCACCAAGTTCGCAAAACAGCTCGATGGTGTCATGATCAAGTCTTCTTCCGCCATCTACAAGGGCGTCGTGAGTGGGGAATATGCCGTCGGCGTCTCCTATGAGGATCCGTGCGTGGGATTGCTGGTCGATGGTGCGAAAAACATCAAACTCGTGTATCCTTCCGAAGGTGCCGTCTGGCTTCCCGCCGGTGCCGCGATCATCAAGAATGCGAAGAACATGGCAAACGCGAAGTTGTTCATGGATTGGTTGATCTCCGATGAAGGACAGAATGAAGTCGCAAAGTCGACCGCGCGTCCGGTCAATCCTTCGATCAACAACACGACGCCTGTCATGCAGCCGTTCTCCTCGATCAAGGTTGCATATGAGGACCTTGCTTATTGTGCGGAGAACAAGGAAGCATGGGGTGCCAAGTGGACGCAGATTTTCGAGACTGCCTCGAAGTAAACTTTCAGTGAAAGGTCGAATTGATGAGTGTTGATATCAGGATTCGCAATGCCGTAAAGAAATATGGCGATACCACCATTATCACGAACCTGTCATTGGATATCAAGGAGGGTGAGTTCTTCACCCTCCTTGGGCCTTCAGGCTGTGGTAAGACGACGTTGCTCCGTATGATTGCGGGGTTCAACTCCATTGAAGGCGGTGATTTTTTCTTCAATTCAGTCAGGATCAACGACATGGATCCTGTGAAGAGGAACATCGGCATGGTGTTTCAGAATTATGCCATTTTCCCCAACCTGACCGTTGAGAAGAATGTGGCGTTTGGACTGAAAAACAGAAAACTTTCCAAGGAAGAGATCACGGCCAAGACGGATCAATTCCTGAAGTTGATGAAAATAGAAGAGTACAGGACGAGAATGCCTGAACGGCTTTCCGGGGGACAGCAGCAGCGGGTCGCGCTCGCCAGGGCTTTGGCGATCACACCGGACGTCCTCCTGATGGATGAACCGCTTTCCAACCTGGACGCAAAACTCAGGGTGGAAATGCGTACGGTCATCAAGGAGATTCAGAACAAGATCGGGATTACCACCGTCTATGTCACCCATGATCAGGAGGAGGCTATGGCGGTCTCCGACAGAATCGCCGTCATGAACAAGGGCGACATTCAGCAGATAGGCATTCCCAAGGTACTGTATCAGAGACCTGCGAACTTGTTCGTCGCAACGTTCATCGGTAGGACTAACTTGTTGAAATCCCGTATGGAGATTGCCGATGGGAAACCTTTCGTTGCGCTTCCGGGAAACCATAAGCTCCAGCTTGACACCGTCAAGGAAGACGAACTCAAGTCTCAGGATGTGATTGTCTCGATCCGTCCTGAAGAGCTGTACGTGAAGCAGGATGGGGAGGACGGTGTGACGGCGTACGTGGACGATGCGGTGTTCCTTGGACTCAACACCCATTACTTCATCCATTTTGAGAATGGGGAGAAGGCCGAGATCATCCAAGAGTCTCAGATAGACAGCATCATAGCGAAGGGCACCAAGATTTCCCTTGGAGTGAAAACCCATAAGATCAACGTCTTTGATTCGGAAGGGAAGAGGAATCTGGTCAAAGGTGTCGTGAACGACCTCGATGCATACAATGGAGCGAGATGATGACAGGTGCGTATTCCAAGAAAGGTGACGTCTGGAAGCTGATATCCGTTCTTGTTTTGGGATTGTATGCCGTCATCCTGATCTACCCTCTTTGCAGACTGTTCAAGGAAGCGGTCATATCTTCCGACGGGAAGTTTACCCTTGATGGCTTTAAGGCATTCTTCAGCAAGAGTTATTATGTGGGTTCCATAGGCAATTCCCTGAAGGTGAGCATCGCCACTACGCTCATCTCGCTTGCCATAGGGGTTCCCCTCGCATACTTCTACCAGATGTATGAGATCAAAGGGAAATCCTTGCTTCAGGTGTTGGTCATTCTCTGTAGCATGTCGGCTCCGTTTATTGGGGCTTACGCGTGGATCGTCCTGATGGGAAGAAGCGGTATTTTCACGAAGATATTGGGAAGCATCGGCATCCATGTCGGAAACATCTATGGTTTCAACGGGATCCTGCTTGTCCTTTCCCTTCAGTTGTTTCCATTGGTCTTCCTGTATGTTTGCGGAGCACTGAAGAATATCGACAATTCGTTGCTGGAAGCTTCGATGAACATGGGGTGCAGCGGGGCGAAGATGTTTCTTACCGTGGTGATACCCTTGTGCATGCCGACCATCATCGCTGCTTCGTTGCTTGTCTTCATGAGGGCGTTCGCTGATTTTGGGACACCGCTTCTCATCGGAGAAGGATATGAGACGTTCCCGGTCGTCATCTATGATGCGTACTTCGCCGAGACGGGCGGCAACCACATGTTCGGAGCGACGGTAAGCATCATCGGCATCGTCATCACCGCAGGCATTTTCCTCATCCAGAACTGGTTCAGCAACAGGCATCACTTTACGATGAACGCCTTGCATTCCATCGAACGGAAGCAAGCCCATGGCATCAGGAATGTGCTGATCAACATCTACTGCTGGTTTGTGGTATGCCTTTCCTTCATGCCGCAGGTGTATGTCATCTATTCTTCGTTCCAGAAGACCAGCGGAAAGCTGTTTGTCAAAGGATATACGCTTGACAGCTATCGCTTTGCCTTTACCCATTTGCGGAAGGCCATCCCCAATACGTTCATGATTGGCATCAGCGCCTTGGTGATCGTGATCATTTTGGCGATCCTGATCGCATATCTGGTCGTAAGAAGGAGCAATACGGCCAACAAGGTGATCGATACCCTCTCAATGATCCCGTACATCATTCCCGGTTCCGTGATAGGCATCGCCTTGGTGCTGAGTTTCAGCAGGCGTCCGATCCTGCTTACGGGAACCGCCGCGATCATGGTCATTGCCCTGATCATCCGCAGGATCCCGTATACCATCAGGTCTTCGGTTGCCGTGTTGCAGCAGATCCCGCTTACCATCGAGGAAGCCGCTATCTCGCTTGGGTCCAGCAAGATGAAGACATTCTTCACCGTAACGGTCCCCATGATGGGAAACGGCATCATCAGCGGAGCGATACTCAGCTGGGTGACGATCATCACGGAACTTTCGACGGCAGTCATCCTGTACAACGCCAACACCGTCACATTGACGCTTGCGGTGTACACCTATGTGAGCAGGGGCAGTTACGGGGTTGCGGCCGCCTACGCGACGATACTCACCGTGACAACGATCCTTTCGCTCCTCATTTATATGAAGGTGACCGGAAACAAGGAAGTGTCGCTTTAGCCGTATTCTGATTATAAGTACGATGGGGGAGCGTAGATCTCTTTTGAACACATGAGGGACTTGAAAGCATCGGGCCGTTTTATGTCTCCGCTCGAAAAGTGGGGATGCCGTTTTGTTGATGCAGAAAAAAGTGCATCGGGAGGCGGTTGTTTCCCTCTGGTTTTCCGACTTCTTCTCCTGTATTTCCAGAATCCCGCCTGATTCTGATTCATCGAGATCACCGAGGATTGGGCACCCGATTGACGGGATGGGAGGGGCGGCGTTATTTGACGAAAACAAGCGGTCTTTTTCGTTCGAGATAGGAAAGGGGAATATCCAGACATTTTCTGATGGGGCGTGCCGGGATCTTGATGGGTTTCTCTTCTGTTGAACGTTTCCCATGGCACTTTGACGTGGAGCCTGCAACTTTCCGCCTCAAAGACATCTTTGGTCGCCGAGAGACGGTGTAACCCCATCGCTTCGGCTTTTTGTGGCTCGGGTGCATTCGGTCATTCATTGAGGGGAAAACGATAGGGTCGTATCTTATCTTATGTGATGGCAACGGAAAACGCGGTCCCGGAGATTTTGCGACTGGTGACCGCGTCTCTACGTTTCGTCAGATTCTGGAAAGGATTTTCTTCGATTCCTCGACGAATTGCTTGGCGCCTTCCTCGCTGGAGAGGCTTCCGTCACACACTTGCGTCTGAATCCGGTAATACAGATCCTTGATCTCCGGTTGGGCCGGTGAGTCGAGGATTACCGGGGTATCGGAAATCTCGCTCATCATGTCAACGAATTTATACACTTCTTTCTGGTCGTCGGAAGCGTTTTCGAGAACGGCCGCGCGGCAGTTCTTGTCGATGGGGATTCCCCGTTCGCCGCCAAGAACCTTGTTCGCCTCGGTGTCGAATGCGAAAAAGTTGAGGAACTTTGCGGCTTCTTCCTTGTATTTCGAATTCTTCGAGATGGCGAACATCTGGGAGGATTGCATGGCGACCCCCACGCTGCCGTCAGCTTTCATCCGAGGTACGGTGGCGAGTTTCAGTTTTCTTCCGGCGGCCTTGCTCAGCGCCGTGAACTGATTGGTGGCCACCCACGTCATCGCGGCGTCTCCCGTGACGAGATAATCGCCTTCGATGTCCTTGATCTCGTTGATTTGCCCCGCGTTGGGATACGCACCCGCCTGGACCAATCGTTTCTTCATGTCAAGGTACTTGAAGATCGGAGTGGAGTCGGTGAAGTTCAGCGCTTTCCCGTCGGTGGTGAAGAAGCTTTGCTTCAGATTGTTCTGCGGAATTCCCATCGTGCACGCGAGGAAGAAATCCTCGAACTTGGAAGAACCAAAGATCCCCAGTTTCTCATGGATCGTCATGCATGCTTTTTCGTAATCGGCCCAGGTCCAGTTTTCCGTCGGTTCGGAGACGCCGGCCTTGGCGAACAACGCCGGGTCGTAGGCGATGCCGTATGTATTGATTCCGTTGGAAATGCCGTATTGTACGCCGTTCAGTGCGGTAGTGGCGAGATTTGCCGCCGTGGTTCCCGAAACGTCGATGACGCCGGATTTGATATACGGGTCAAGCGGCTCAAGATGATCGATGTACGTCGGGAAATTCCCTCCGAGCTGAATAAGATCGTATTCGTCGTTGGATGCGATCAACGTGTTCAGTTTGGTGAAATACCCGTCGAACGGCATGTATTCGGCCTCGAATTTCACGCCGGTCTTCTGCGTGTACATGTCAAGGACCTTCAACGTCCTGTCATGTCTTGTCTGTGATCCCCACCAAGCGATGCGAAGCGTCGGCGGTTCGTTTGAAGGCGCTTCCTCTTTCGCGCCGTTGCCAAATGCCATCGCAAGCGTGGCGATCGCTACGATGCACGTCAAAATGATGTTTTTTCTCATTCGTACACTCCTATCGTATTACTTGCCCTACACAGTAGAGCATAAGATTCATCATGACGGCATGTTCCGGGGACGGAGAACGACGTTCTTCTCGGAGCCTTCCGTCCCAAAAGGATTTTGTTTCCGGTTTCCTTCATCACCGGTTGAGAATATCTTCAAGGGGAAAGCCCCTCGCTTTTTCATCTCTTTTCCAGTATTCGTCCGTATATCCGTATCGTCAACGAATTCCAATGTGACATCCATGACCATGGATAGTACTTTTACGAACATATCGATTTCCTTGTTGACATCGTAAATTGGAGCCTTTATACCGTTTGAGAAGACGTGGAGGCGTTATGGATTCGAGAGTCAGACGATTTTGGAACAACGAGAACACGGTGGGATATGTGTTTGCGATGCCGTTCATCGTGGGATTCCTCTGTTTTACCATCATCCCGATGGGGGTATCACTCTATTTCTCGTTCACGAAATACAATATGCTAAAATCTCCGGTTTTCATCGGAGCCAGGAATTACATCCGGTTGTTTACCGATGACGCCCGTTTCGCGAAGTCCATCGGTGTCACGTTCTATTACGTGGTGGTGTCCGTGTTCCTTAAGCTGACCTTTGCATTGCTCGTGGCGGTCCTGTTGACTCGAAGGGAAAAGCTCCTCGGATTTTATCGTTCCGTTTATTATCTTCCTTCGTTGGTAGGGGGAAGCGTTTCCGTCGCGTTGGTATGGAAGCAATTGTTTGCAACGAAAGGACTCTTCAACAATCTTCGCGTCGCGATGGGATTCGAGCGTCTTTCCTGGTTCGGCGATCCGAAACTCGCCATCTGGCCGCTGATTTTGATGGCTGTGTGGCAGTTTGGTTCCTCTATGATCATTTTCGCCGCAGGCCTGAAACAAATCCCGACGACCTATTATGAGGCGGCGAAGATCGATGGTGCGGGAAGCGTGCGCCGCTTCTTCTCCATCACCTTGCCCTGCCTTTCCCCGGTAATCCTCTTTAATCTTGTCATGCAGCTCATTTCCGGCTTTATGTCATTCACCCAGGTGTATATCATTTCCAACGGGACGGGAGACCCGAACGATGCGACCAACTTTATTGCGCTGTACACGTACAACCAGGCGTTCAAGTACAACGAAATGGGGTACGCGTCGTCCATCGCATGGGTGTTGCTGGTCATCATCAGCATCCTGACGTTCATCGTGTTCAAGACATCCAAGCATTGGGTGTTCTACGGGAACGAATGAGGAGGGGATGATGAAACGTCATACACAGCGAACAATCCATACGGCAGTTTATCATTTCCTGATTTTTTTCTTTGGCCTTCTGATGGTCTACCCCGTGATCTGGATGGTGATGGGATCCTTCAAGGACAATGCGGAGATTCTCAACGGGATCAACTTGTTTCCCGCGTCGTTCAAGCCCGACAATTACCTGACGGGATGGCGTGGGTTCGGGAGAGTGACGTTCGCCACGTTCTTCGGGAATTCGTTTCACATCACCATACTCGCGACCATCGGCACCACGCTTTCGTCGGCCTTGATCGCCTACGCGTTCTCCCGTGTGAAGTTCAAGGGCAGAAAGTTCTGGTTCGCCTGCATGCTGAGCACCATGATGCTTCCGTCCCAGCTCGTGCTGATCCCCCAGTACATAATCTTCATGAAACTGAAGTTGATCAACACTTACGTTCCCTTGATCCTTCCCCATTTCCTCGGACAGGCGTTCTTCATCTATATGATGATGCAGTTCATGGCCGGTATTCCCAAGGAACTGGACGAGGCGGCGTTCATCGACGGATGTTCCAAGTACACGATTTTCGGAAGGATCATCTTCCCGTTGATTTCCCCGGCGATCATCACGACGGTGATCATTCAATTCTACTGGAAATGGGACGAGTTCCTTCAGCCGTTGATCTACCTGAACAGACCGACGAAGTATCCCGCGTCGATCGCCATCAAGATGTTTGCTGATGCGTCATCCACGACCGACTACGGAGCCATGTTCGCCATGTCCACATTGTCATTGGTACCCGTTTTCTGCATCTTTTTGTTCTTCAACAGGTACTTGATGGAAGGTATCAGCACGAGCGGGCTGAAAGGTTGACCATGATCGATAGAAAAGCGTTGGTTTCGCGACACGACATCCATTATGATCGCATCGAATCGCAGGCTCCCATTCAGTTGGGAAACGGGAGGTTGTGTCTGTCCGCGGACATTACCGGATTCCAAAACCTTTTCGCATCCTACCGGCGGCAAGGGGTGCCGCTTTGCACGATGGCCGAATGGTTCTGGCATTCCTACGCAAGTCCTTCGTATGACGACAAGGCCTTGGAATATACAAAATTCACCCACGATGGGAAACAGGTCCTTTTTGCCGTCAATCCCGAAAAGGGGAACGAGGATGTGTACGAATACATGAGAAAGAACCCGCACAAAGCAAACCTCTGCCATTTCCTGCTTGTGCTTGACGGTCGTGAAGTCGATGAAGATTCCATTTCCTCCGTCGACCAAAGACTGGATTTGTACGGAGGTGTCCTTGTCAGCAAGTTTCTTCACAATGGACGATTTGTGGAAGTGAGGACGTGGGTTTCCCCGCGTTCCGATACCGTCTGTTTCCGGGTCCAGGCCGAGGAGCAGGCGGCCGTGCGCCTTCGTTTCGCCCGTCCTTCCCATCGGATCGCCGGCGAGGAGGAGAATGACGACGCCGGTGAGTTCGTTATGGACGGACAGGGGCTCGAACGGAAAATAGACGGAACGACGTGTCGCATCACGCTTTCCGGATGCAGGTGGGGCGATCCGCATACATTCCTTTCCGTCTCAAACGACGGCATGTTCCGTTTTTCGTTCGCCAAGGACTGCCGTCTTGTCGATCCGGGGACGGAAGAGGCATGTCGGGAGGATTGGAAGCGGTTTTGGATGAGCGGCGGGGCCGTGGATTTTTCGCACTGTACCGCGGATAATGCATTCGAGTTGGAACGCAGGGTGGTGCTGTCCCAGTATCTGACGAGAATCAACAGTACGGGCATGTATCCGCCGGCGGAAACGGGGCTTTTTTGCAACAGTTGGTACGGGAAGTTCCATATGGAGATGGTTCCCCTCCATATCTTGCATTTTGCCTTGTGGAACCGTGCTTCCCTGATCATCCCCATGCTGGATTGGTATCGGGCAATTCTCCCCAAGGCACGGGAGGAGGCGAGAAGAAACGGATGCAAGGGAGCCCGCTGGCCGAAGATGACCGATCCGTCCGGAAGAAACGCTCCGTCGACCATCGCCACGCTCCTGCTGTGGCAACAACCGCACATTCTCTTCTTGCTCGCCGCCGTGTATCGGGAGCGGGGCGACGCCGGTTGGCTTGATCGGTTTTGGCCTGTCATCAAGGATACGGCGGATTTCATGACCGATTGGGCTACGTACGAGAAGGGTCGCGACCGGTACAGTCTCACGCCACCCGTCATTCCCGTTCAGGAAGTGTTTGACCCAACGACGACGTACAATCCCTCGTTCGAGTGTTGCTATTGGGCGGAAGGCTTGCGCGTTGCGGCGAAGCTTGCTTCCGTCTTGGGGGAGAATGCCCCGTCCCGATGGCTTGAAGTGGCGGGGAAGATGGCGGGAGCATATGTTTCGGACAACCTGTATATGTCCGCGGAAAGCAATCCCGATTCCTTTGCCGCCCATGCGACCGACCATCCGGCGATGGTGTTTCCGCTGGGGTATCTCAGAGGGGAAGGGATCGACCGCAATGTCATGACGCGTACGTTGCTCAAGGTTGCTTCGCAATGGGATTACTCGTCGTTGTGGGGCTGGGATTTCGCCTTTCTCGCCATGTGCGCTACGCGACTCGGAATGCGGGATCTCGCCATGGATTTCCTGCTTGCGAAGACGGGTAAGAATTTTTATGCGACCAACGGATGCAACTATCAATTGGGAAGAAAGGATTTGCCGTCCTATCTTCCGGGGAACGGGTCGCTTTTGATGGCGGTGGCGATGATGTGCGCAGGCTATGACGGTTGCGGAGACGACTTCCATGGTTTTCCGGAAAACGGAGAATGGGATGTACGGTTCGAACGGATACGGAGCATGTGGTGAGGAGCGTGAAGATGTGTAATCCGATACTTACGGGGTTTTGTCCAGATCCTTCGATCATCCGCGTTGCGGATGATTATTACATTGCCACTTCAACATTCGAATGGTGGCCGGGCGTGAAACTCTGGCATTCCCGCGATCTCGTCCATTGGGAGCGGTTGCCCAGTCCGCTTTCCAGACAGTCGCAGTTGATGATGGAGGGGATCCCCAACAATTGCGGGATATGGGCTCCCGATCTCTCTTATGCGGACGGTACGTTTTATTTGGTGTACACCGTGATGCACACACAGAAGAGGCCGTACTACACGTCACCCAATTTCATCGTGACGGCCCCTGCGATCGGGGGACCTTGGTCGGATCCGCTTCCCTTGGACAGTACGGGGTTCGATCCTTCGCTGTTTCATGATGAGGACGGGAGAACGTACGTGGTGAACATGCACAATGGGTTCAAGGGGATTTTCCTTCATGAGTTTGACGGGGAGGCGGGACATCTCGTGGGGGATTCCGTCATGTTGATGCCGAGCGACCGGACGTTGCTTTCGGAAGGGCCTCATCTGTATCACGAAGGCGAATTCTATTACTTGATCGTCGCCGAGGGCGGCACGGGATACGAACACCGGGTCACCCAGTTGCGGAGTCGCGCTCTCGTCGGACCGTGGGAACGGAATGAAAAGCCCTTGCTCACTTCCCGCCAGGGAGTAGGTCTGCAGAAATGCGGACACGGGAGCATCGTGAAGGACAAGAACGGCGGTTTCCATCTTGCGTGTCTGTGCGCGCGTCCGATTCCCGGGACGAGGTGTTCTCCGTTGGGGCGGGAGACGGCGCTCTTTCCCATCATGTTGCGCGACGGCTGGTTTGTTTTGGCGAACGGCACGTCCTATCCGCCGGAGGAATACGTGATGCCTCTCGACGCCGAGGAGACGGAATATCGTTTCGACGGTTGCGGACTTCCGCGCCCGTTCGTTTCTCTTCGTCGTCCCTTGGGGGACGATCTCTCTCTGGAAGGTGGCTTCTTGACGTTGTACGGGAGGGAACCGTTCACCTCCGGCTACCGGGTGTCGTTGCTTGCCGTTCCCAGCCAGT
>JBAXYP010000038.1:0-10823 GCA_041670725.1 Sphaerochaetaceae bacterium | reverse complement strand
TCCATGCTCATCGTATCGGCGAGGTGTTTGTCGTTGTCGGCAACGATCAAAGCGGTCACGCCATTTTCCTCGGTATCCGCCCACGGGAAGCCCAGAAGGATGGATGCCGCCAGGATTCCGGGGTGTTTCTCGATTTCTCGCAGACGGGTCATCAGCGATTTCATTGGTTCCACGGAGGTTTCCGATTGTTCTCCTGCGACGATGAAAGGTGCGTGTACAGCGCTCATTACCGGTTTCACCCCGTGATCCAGCATGTCGACGACGATTCTGGCCGCATGCGCGCCTGTTTCAAATTCATCTACGTGCGGTGCGGTTTTGTATCCGACGAAGCCATCTGCGTTCTGTACCATCCTGCTGGTGACCGTCGCATGCATGTCAAGACTGGCGATAATGGGGATTTCCGGTCGTAATCTCCGTATGGCTTCGAGCAGATCCCCTTCTGAAGCCCCTATGCCCTTGACGCGCATCGAGCCGTGAAGGGAAAGGCAGAACGCATCAATGTGTCCGGCGTTTTTGATATCTTCCAGGATTTCGTTCTTCAAACCAAGGTAATATGCCTCATCCCATTCCCCATTGGGGACGGCTCGTGCCACCAATGTGGGAATCACTTCATATCCCGCTTTAACGAGTGTGTCGATTTCACCGCTTAACGCATCCTCCCCATGATGGGAAAGCAATGTTTCTCCCCTCAGCACCCAGATATCATCTTTGCCCGTCACAATCGGATTGAATGTGTCGGATTCGTGGTGGAGTCCTCCGACCAATACCCGTTTCTTCATATCATCACTCCTTATTCATTGGCCGATTCGTTCTTTCCATTCCCATGCCATCAGGTTCTGTTCACCGACATGCGGGATGTGAAACATAGAAGAAAGAACGGTAATACATGCCCCATGGCTTACGTCCCATGTTGCATCATCCACAATATGAAACAAGCTCTCTTCTTCCTGTACGTATGTTCCCATTGAAGGAAATTCTGTTTGCAAGACACGTTCAACCAATGCTTTTTTCACCAGATCGCCGCCAAGGAAAATGGTGCGCGGATTGATAATCGCTTCCGCGGAGAAGAGGTTGCTTAGGAGTTCCTTCATGAAAGCCCTCTGCAAGTGTTCATCGGTTTCCAGTGCGATAAGGTTCTCGTTGGTGAGGGCGAGTTGCCCGTTGAACGAAGAGCCGGAATACAGCACGGAGCGGAATTCACCGGCACGGTTCGTCCATCCTCGATACAATGAACCGTCAATTACCACGCCCATGCCGATCCCTACCGCGGGAACGTTGCTCGGAATGGTCTCCTTTTTGTAGTAATGGACGAGGGAATAGAGGAAACTGTCATTGGTGAACTTGTCCTTGAAGAGAGCTTTCTGCGCAGCGCAATTCGCATCGTTTTCAAACCAGACAGGATAAGGGCAGGAGAGCAAATGTTCGGCGAAATCATCACCATGGAGCCCATGAGTCCAGCTATCGATGATTGTATGGAAATCATGGGAGATGATACCGGCAATCGCAATGCACACTCCTCTGATGGGATATCCCTGGGTGAGTATCTCCATCTGCCTTCTCGTGCAGGCAAGAAGTTGGATGAATCGCTCCTTGGTCCCCAACGGAGCGGTTATGGTGTCATCGTATACATAAGTCCCGTGGGATATGATGGAGCCCGAGATATCACAAGTGACGATTCGGTAGTACCCGACGAGCAATTCGATTCCGCATACTCTCCCGTAATCAGGATTGAGTCCAAGGAGAATGCCTTTTCGTCCCGATTTCCCCCCCGACGAAGCCTCTTCTTCCCGTATCAGTCCGGATTCGATCAAACGCGCCGTGGAATACGTGACCGTGGAGGGTTGCAATCCGAGCAAATGTGCGAGTCCGATACGGGATTTTCTTCCTCGTATCAATTCCCGGATAATGAGACAACTGTTGGCGATTTTCTGGTATTGGTTGTTGGCGACAAGACTCATTCCCTCTCTCCTGCAATTGCCCGTACGCGTGATGCATCAGTATGGCTGATGAGAAATTCGGGTTGCCGGAGCACCCCCCCCATGTAGATGTTTTTAGGACGATACGTCATCTTGGAATCATACTCTTCAGGAACAAATATATGATATTCCCTTGCATGCACAACGGAACGGATATAGGAAAAATTACGTTCAGAAATGCCACATCCCGGCATGACGGTGATTCGATCTCCCGCCTGAAGGACAAGATCTTTCAGAGCAAGGATTCCTTCCATCACAGAAGGCTCTCCGCCGCTTGTAAGCACACGCTCGACTCCGAGGTCGATCAATGTTTCAAGAGAACGGGGGAGATTCTTTGTCATGTCAAAGGCGCGGTGGAATGTTACGGGAAGAGGCCGTGCAGCGCGAATGATTTCAGCGCTTCGCCTGGCATCGATTTCCCCTTCCGGCGTGAGGATACCGAAAACAATGGCGTTTGCCCCACGGGCTTTGAAAATCTCCACGTCTTTCAGCATCGTTTCAAATTCAAGGTCACTGTAGCAAAAATCGCCGCCTCTTGGCCGGATCATTACGTTCATGGGAATGTTGGCATGTGTTTTCGCCGTAAGAAACGCTCCAAGAGAAGGCGTGGTCCCTCCCTCGAATAAATCCGCACAAAACTCGATGCGATCCGCGCCGCCTTGTTGTGCGGCGATTGCGGATATCGCATCCTCCAGACATACTTCGATGGTTACATTATCCTGGGTTTTCATATATATCCTTATATCTTAGCCTATATTATTCCTTAATTGCGCCTTCTCCAAAACCTTTCACCAATGAATTGTGAGCAAAAACATAAAAAACAAACATAGGGATGGTCCCGATGACCAAGGCGGCGAATTGCAATCCATAATCTTGGTTAAGGCGTCCCGCAAAAGAATTGATGGAGACGGGCAGTGACCGCATGTTTTGTCCGCTCGTCAGCGTGAATACGAGAAGGAATTCGTTCCAGTTGCCAAGGAAACTCAACACAGCGATTGTCGCGATCACCGGCGTGGAAATGACAAGGACGATTTTCCAGAAAATGGCGGTGTACGAAGCCCCGTCAATGACGGCCGCCTCCACCAAAGCATCAGGAATGCCGCGGATATAACTTCCCGCAATCAGAATGGATGTAGGGAGTCCAAAGGCAATATAGGGGAGGACGACTCCGATCCGTGTGTTGTACAGTCCCGTATTGGTCTCCATAATGAAAAGAGGTGTAATGACAGAGTTGACGGTAATGAGCAATCCCAGCGTGAAAAAAGCCATATAGATCTTTGCGCTTTTGAACCCGAATTTTGTCAGTGCAAAACCGGCGGCGAGTGCAAGCAATACGGTTCCCCCAGTTGCGATGACGCTGTAGAGAACGCTGTTGAGAAAAGCAATGCTGATATGCCCGAATTCAAACGCTTTCTTGTAGTTTGCAAGTGAGGGATTTGATGGCCAGTGCATTGGATGCATCATAATCTCTCCCATTGGTTTGAAGGAAGAATAGGTCATCCAAATGACGGGGAGCAATGTCAGGAGTGTAAACAAAATGAGAAACAGATACGAGAACACAACCGCTCCATTTGAGATTTTTTTCTCTCTGCTTTGCTTCATTTTTCCTCCTAGTTGATGCTTTTCTGTGCTCTCGCATAGAGCCGGTTGGACAGGGAGATCAACCCTACGGAAAGAATGACGATGATGATGGATACGGCGCTTCCGTACCCATAGTTTGAAAATGTGAATGTCTGCTGGTACAGGTATAGCGCCATGACGGTGGTATAATTCACCGGACCTCCGCCCGTCATCGCGAAGACCAAGTCGAAGCTCTTCAGGCTTCCGCTGATCGCGAGCACGGAACAGGTGAAAATGACTCCGGTAAGTTCAGGAAGAACGATATGAGAGATGATGGTGCTCTCTTTTGCGCCATCAATGGTCGCCGCTTCAAACACTGATTCAGGGATGCGCTGCAGGTTGGCGAGAAAAATGACCATGTACAGACTGGTGTATTGCCAGAGTAACACGATGAGAATGGGAATCATGGCAAATCGGGGACTTTCCGAAATGGTCACGACATAATCGGGATTATGGGTGACCTGCCGGATGAATGAGGTGTACAGGCCGACAGGAGAAAACACGCGATTCCAGAGAAGTGCAACGACGATGGAACTGATGGTGATGGGCAAAAAGATCATCATCTCAAAAAACTTCGTGCCTTTTACCCATTTCCGGTAGAGAAGATAGGCAAGGAGCAGTCCAAGCGGGATCTGCCCGAGAACAGAAACCAGCATGATCTGGATGTTGTTCCAGATCGCGCGCTGAAAGACGGGATCTTTCAGAATGTTCACGTAGTTGGAAATTCCGACGAAACCGACCATTTTGAATTGTTTCCATTTCGTGAACGATAAACCGAAACTCATCAGGATGGGAAAGATGATAATGGAAATATACACGAGAAAAGCCGGCATCAGCAGGGCAAAATAACTCCGTTTTTTCTGACGGATATCAATCATGGGAGACCTCCGGAAAATCCCCTGCGGAATTTCCGCAGGGGAATGAAGCGACGACTATCTTGACCTGTTGGTATCGTTGGCAGCGACCCAAATTTCGTATTTTTCGGCAATTTCCTTCGGGGACTTTCCCTTGCCGAGCATCATTTCCTGAAGATCGTTGTTCAAGAGGGTGACTCCTTCCCCGTTCATGACGGAGTCGAAGACATATCCCATCTTATGGGTTGCCTGGAACGTGGCGAACTTCGCCTGCATCGGTGCCATGGCGACCTTGGAAAGATCCAATTTATACGAAGGGACCTCTCCGTATTTCGCTCTGATGGCCGCACCTTTCTCTCCATTGTAGTAGTTGATGAAGGTCCATGCCGCTTCCAACTTATCCCCTTTCAGGTTTGCGTTCAAACCGAATCCTTCTGAAGGCGTGGAAGTGCTGGTGTTGTGTGTGACTTCACCGGAGATTTCGGGGAATACGTTCATGCTTACATCTTTTTTCATTTGGTCGGAGAGTTGGCTGTCCATGCCGCTGGTCCTCCATCCCGCATCCACCAAATACACGCTCTTTTGCTGATAGAATTCCTGATCCGCTTCCGTGTTGCTCATCTGGTTTACACCAGGAGAGAACATACCGGCATCGCACATCTGTTTGATGATATCAATCGCCTCGACAAACTGCGGATCGTCGAATGACGCTCCGTTCTTTCCTTGCGCTGCGTCCATGAACCATTGGGGACCGCCCATGCGATCGACAAAGAGGCTGAGAAGCCAGGAATTGACGACCCACGGATCCTTGTTTCCCATGGATACGGGATAATATCCCGCTGCACGGATTGCTGGTACTTGCGCTTTCCATTCCTCGAATGTTTTAGGGTAGGAGAGGCCAAGTTTTTTCAATAGGGCATCATTGGCATACACCGTGTGGCAAACCGCAAAAGAAGGCGGTATGACCCAGATTTCTCCGTTCTTTCCTTGTGCGGTGAATGTCCCGTCGTTGAACTGGGCTTTGTATGCGTCGGTGAATTTTCCGACTTTGTTCAGATCCATCACCAATCCCGTCTCGTTGATATATGCCGAACGGGCGCCGGTATAACAGGTGAAAATATCAGGGATTTGCTTGGACGCCGCCATCGCTTGGAATTTCTGGTGGAAAGCTTCGCCGTTGGCATACTCGACGTCGATTTTGATGTCAGGATATTCTTCGGCGAACTGTTTCATGATCTCGTTGTGACCTCGATACTGGTCGTCAGCAGGATCGATTTGCATGTATGCGGTCAATGTAATTTGTTTTTGACCATCATTGTCTGCTTCTTCCTTCGTGCCTGCCGCAAATGCGGTAACGGAGCCGAGGAGAACGAGAAGAACCGCGAGAACGATCTGTTTCTTCATATGCAACTCCTTAATATATTCATTCATTGATTGAATTATTAAATACATTTTTCATTCTGTCAACAAAAAGCATGTATAGACTTTATGCAACCGGGAAATTGTTTTGCTTTTTGTTCACCCCAGGCATATCACGCCTTCGCCATTATGCCCGTTGGCTTTGATGGTCAATGGTTTTGGAGCGCGATAATGGATGAAGTGCGGCGTTTCGGCTTCGATGGAACAGGAAGACAGACGATCCAGATGAAGTTCTCCTTCGCCGAACGACGGGTTGACCGTCATGTATACGCAACCGAGACTGGTCATATTCTGGAAGAAATGGGTCCCTTGACTTGGTTCGACTTGGAACTCCTTTAGCCCGGTCTCCACGATAACACGGCTTGCGGAAATTTGGCTCCATGAAGCCGGGATTCCCAACCACGTATCGCAGGAACCGAGACGACCGGCGACGATCAGCAGATATTCGCGGCTTTTCGCCGCGAGGATGGCGTTCAGACCATCCAACTCATTGGCCATCTGTGCCATGTCCGCTTGGCGGAACGATTCGGTTTTGATGGCGACGACGTCTTGAATGCTTGAAATGTTCCCGTTGCCCATCACCATCTTGGAATAGACGATGTTCCGGCCTTTTTCGTCATCCGTGACTGCGACATCACTTTCTTCGTTCCCTTCGGCGATAGGGCGGATTTGCAGAAGGCTGAATTCGGGGAGTTTGGGGCTTTGCCGGTTGAGATTCACGGCAAATTCTATTTCCACCGGAGTGCTCATCGCCCTTGTTCCCAATTCGAGAATGTCCTTCACCACTTGGGCGAGCGGAAACGCCTCATATTTCAGGATGCCATTGAATGTGATGATTTTCTGTCCGGCGGCGCGCGCGCTTTCGCTGATGGTGCCGCTCTGGCTATCATAGGTGCTGGCGATGTACTTCATGCTTTCCGGATACTGTTCAGCGTAGTTGATGTCCAAGAGCGTCAGGTTTTCTGCGCTTCGCTCCAACGGCTTGTACGGTTTGTCCGCCAGTGCGTAGAACGATGCCTGCGAACTGGCGTTGTTGCCTCCAAGAAACTGAATGGGACGTTTTGGATGGGTGGGGGAGAAACGAAACGCCGAGCCGTTGTCCACGATTGCCTTGCCGAACCCGAATGAAATCATCCCTACGCCGTCGGTGGCTTTTTCTCCGTTGAGCGGATAATAGTTCAGGCTACGCGCCACGCCGCTGATGTTCGGATACCAATAGGCACCGTGTTTCGAACCGATGACCTGCTGGATGATGACCGCCATTTTTTCTTCTTCCACCATATGTTCGGTGGCCTTCATGTACGCCTTCGCGCGACGGGAATAAGTGGATGCCCAAACACATCGTACCGCGTCGGCGAGTTCTTCAAGACGTTGCGCGTCGTCTCCGTTGTTGGGAAGCATGCAGGTCTCGTATACGCCTGCGAACGGCTGAAAATGGGAATCCTCCAACAGAGACGAGGAGCGGACCGATATGGGGTTGTGGATTACTTCGATGATCGTGGCGAGATCCTGCATCAATTCGTCTTGGACCGGATAGGAAAGGAACAAGGTGAGGAGGTCCTTGTCCGACAGATCCTCTGTGATCGTATCTTCCAGATGGTATTGTTTGATGAAATGGGAGAACTGGTCGGTACTGATCACCACGGTGCGCGGGATGGAAAGATAAATGCCCGGGTACTTCTCTATCAATCCGCTTGAGCGGAGTTCCTTGTCGATGAAAGCAAGTCCACGGCCTTTGCCCCCCAGCGAGCCGCCGCCGATACGCGAAAAGAACATCGTCTCATCGAAGGAAGTCCGGGAAAAGAGGGAAATGACGCCCTTCGTTCGTGCGGTTCGATAACTTCTGATCGTTTCGGTGATAAGCTTTTGCGTCGCCACTGTGTCCGTCTGGTTGTCAATGTTGATCGCGTGGATCTTCGAGGCCAATTCGAACAATCCTTGGGCTCTGAGCCACCGGGAGAAGTCATTGCGTCTACTGTGGTAGGCAAACGAATCGGGAGGAATGGTAGGAAGGATACGTTGCAATTCCCCCATCGTCGAGACTCTGGCGATTTCCATGCCGCTTTCCGGTTCCCTGAAAATGAACGGTCCAAAGCCGTAATGGCGGTTCATAAACGTGTTCAGATCGGAAAGGAGTGTCGGCGATTGTTTCCATATGAATGATGCGCCGAGATCGTTGGCGTCCCGTTCCCGCGTGAGGTCCGCGCTTTGCAGGAGCACGGGAATTTCCGGACGTTCTTTCCTGATCACCCTTGCGAGCCTGAGTCCGGCGTTTTGGTCTTTTTGCCCTTCTCGGGAAAAAGAAATGTCGCTGATTACCCCGAGGACGTTACGCTGGTAACGGGTAAACAGATCGTAGGCTTCTTCGTATGTTCTCGCCAGAAGGATCTTCGGTCTGCCGCGCATTCTGAGGTGCTTTCCCCACGTGTTCAGCGCTTCAAGGATAGTCGAGCTGTTCTCTTGGATCAGACAGGTATACATGAGCGGTAAGTAGGAACTGTAGAAACGTACGGAATCCTCCACCAAGATGATCACTTGAATGTCCGCGACGCTGGTGTCGTGATCCAGGTTCATCCGATCTTCGACCAGTTTGACCATGGCGAGAAAAATGGTGGGATCCCCCTGCCAATAGAAAAAATAGTCAATGTTGTCCGTTCCTAGACTCTTGACGTATTTGTTCCGCCGATGGGCGGCAGACGGGGAAAGAACGACGACCGGCATGTTCTGGTCGATCGCCTTGATGTCGGCGCACAGTTGTTCCACAGGTTCATCCAGCAAGTCGATCATCGTGATGACCAGTTCGAATTTCCGTTCCGTCAGCATGGAGAGCGCTTCGCCAGGATTTGCCGTATGAATGATTTTCGGAGGATTTGAAAGTCCCAATTGGGTGTATTCCAGGTACAACTCCTCTTCGACCCTGCCGTCTTCCTCGAGAAGGAAACGGTCATAATCGCTGCAGATTAATAACACATTGTACACGTGTTGTAACATGAGGTTGGTGAAAGGCAACCAGGTCGGATCAAGTTTGTACATATCTTTATGGTACCATACAATGTATTCTATGAATATATTTTCATAAATTATGCATATCAGGAAAAAAATAGATAAATTCTCATGATATCTGCAAAAAATAATTTACTGATAACGTGAAAACACTCTTTTCTTGACAGGATAAGATGGCAGGTTTAGGCTGTGGTGAAAGGAGTACCTATGTATCAATTGGAGCCATTCATGGCTGAATTGGAGCGAAAGAATCCTGCGCAACCGGAGTTTATTCAGGCGGTGCGGGAAGTGGTGGAGAGTGTCATCGACATGGTGAATGACAATCCCGTCTATGAACAAAACAAAATCCTGGAACGGATTACGGAGCCGGATAGGGTCGTCATGTTCCGTGTGGATTGGGAAGATGACCAAGGGCATATCCAGACCAACAGAGGCTACAGAGTGCAGTTTAACAATGCCATCGGACCGTACAAGGGAGGACTCAGATTCCATTCTTCCGTAACGCTGGGATCGTTGAAATTCCTTGGTTTCGAACAGACATTCAAGAACAGTCTCACCACGCTTCCGATGGGAGGCGGCAAAGGAGGCAGCGACTTCAATCCGCGGGGAAAAAGCGATGCGGAAATCCAGCGGTTCTGCCGTTCGTTCATGACGGAACTACAGAAGTATATCGGTCCGGACACCGACGTGCCGGCTGGGGATATCGGTGTAGGGGGCAGGGAAATCGGATTTTTGTACGGGCAATACAAACGGATCAGGGGAGAGAACACCGGAGTCCTTACAGGGAAGGGTTTGGGGTACGGCGGTTCATTGATCCGGCCGGAGGCGACCGGTTTCGGTACGATGTATTTCGCCAACGAACTTTTGAAGGAGCATCACGATAGTTTCAAGGATAAGCGCGTATCCCTTAGTGGCTTCGGTAATGTTGCGTGGGGAGCCGCGATGAAGGCGAGCCAGCTTGGTGCGAAGGTGGTGACGATCAGCGGACCTGACGGGTACGTCATTGACGAGAATGGCGTGGGCACCGAAGAGAAGTGGGCGTTCATGCAACAGCTCCGCGCTTCCAATAAGGACGTCGTCGAACCGTACGCGAAGAAGTTCGGCGCACGGTTCGTCCCCGGTAGAAAACCGTGGGAAGTCCCCGTTGACATGGCGTTCACCTGTGCCATCCAGAACGAGCTTTCGTTGGAAGACGCAAAGTTGCTGGTGAAGAACGGGGTGAAATACGTCATCGAGACGAGTAACATGGGATGCCAGTCGGATGCGGTGAAGTATTTCATCGATCACCGCATTCCTTTCGCCCCCGGCAAGGCGGCAAATGCCGGCGGTGTGGCTGTCTCTGGGCTTGAGATGAGCCAGAATGCCATGCATCTTTCGTGGGGACGAGAGGAAGTCGATGAGAGGCTTCACGCCATTATGAAGTCGATTCACGATGCCTGCGTACGGGAAGGACGGGAAAGCGATGGGTACATCAACTATGTGAAGGGAGCAAATATTGCCGGCTTCAGGAAAGTCGCCGACACGATGGTTCAGTTAGGTTATTGAAAAATCGTTCGATGTTTGGAAAGGGGCGGTCTTCCATGGAGAATGGCCGCCTTTTTTCTGTCTCTGCGATCTTTTCCCTACACTAGGTTGTTTTTTTTCTTCAGTTTCCTTTCTGTTTGGGAAATGGATTTTTCCCATCAGTCAAGGCAAGGACGGAATGGTGCGTTTTTTTTGCCTGTAAGGAGTTGCCTGGAACCATGAGCGAAGTGGAAAAATCGAAATTGTTACGGAGTGCTATGAAAATCATATAACTCTAATGACGCTATATGTGGTGTACTATTGAACCAATACCCATGAATATTGTGTATTTTTGACTTGCAAAACACCAAACCGCATGGTACTGTAAGGGAAAGAAATTATTGAAATAATTGCGGAGCTTCTCATGGAAAAAAATAGTTTGTCTCCC
>JBAXYP010000037.1:0-11031 GCA_041670725.1 Sphaerochaetaceae bacterium | reverse complement strand
GGACTTGGCGGAGTCCTTGCCGAGCGATACCACGAACAAGCCATTTGGGCATCCTGTCTGCTTCTCTTGATAAGCTTTCTGATGATGTTCATCAAAGAACACGAGGAACGTCCCTTTCGTGCTTGTTCTCCCTCGTTTTGATCCCGGACGACCTAAATCGCCTCTCTTTGTCCCAAGCGAGAAGTCCCACCACTTCCATATCAAGATACCTGCAAAACAGTGAACTTCTTTTCGCACAATAGTGATACGTATTATCTATGACTAGCGACATGAGATTTTGTACCATTAACTATTTCGCTTATCCATTCTCTGTAAATGTCCATAGACGCAAATTCCCGCATCACATCCTATTTCTCCGGAAGACCTTCCAACGCTTGGGCAAGATCGGCGATCAACAACTCTTTTGTCTCGATGCCTACATGGATCCGAACCAGCCCAAGACGTTCGGAGGGAACAGCATCATCCCTGAACTTCACTCCCGCAGGGAAAACCAGTGATTCATAACCACCCCAGCTCACTGCCCGTTTGAACAAATGAAGCTTATTCGTGAACTTCTTCACATCCTCAATGTTCTTTGTCTTTAATCGGAAGGAGAACAAACCGCTTCCTCCTCGCATCTGACGCAGAGCAAGATCGTGCTGTTCGAACGATGGAAGCATGGGATACAGGACGCTCTCGACAGCCGGATGCTTTTCCAAGAACGACGCAACCGCCAAGGCATTCTCATAATGGACCGGCATCCGTATATGAAGCGTACGAAGATTGCGGATAATCAACCATGCTTGAAACGGATCGGGAGTCGGTCCCAAAGGAGAGAATTCCGTCTTGAACAGATGGGTGATATCCTTGTCGGTACCGCACACTACACCAGAGACGACATCAGAATTCCCCCCAATGTATTTTGAACAGCTATGGACGACGTAATCGATGCCAAAATCAATCGGATTCTGAAAAAACGGCGTGGCCCATGTATTGTCGATCACCGTCTTGATGCGATGGTTACGAGCAATGTCCGCCACTTCTTTTAAGTTCTGTAATTTGAACGTGAACGTTGTAGGACTTTCCAAGTAGATCAGGCGTGTGTTCGGACGAATTGCACGTTCAAATTCCTTACTGTCTCGTCCGTCAACGAACGTACTCGTCACCCCAAACCGTTTCAGCCAAGTCTCAATGAACCAACGATTCCAGTCATAGGCATCCGCCACGCAGACGATGTGGTCATCCCCCTTCAAGCAGGAAAGGATGGCGCAAGTGGCTGCAGCACATCCACTGGTTACCAATTTGGCACGCTCGGCATGTTCCAGCGCGGCGATTTTCTCTTCGCAGAGATTTACCGTCGGGTTGTTTCCCCTGCTATATATATAATGAGACGGCTCATCCGCCAACGCATTTTGAAACGCCTCATACGAAGGAAAAGAGAAAATCGATGTTTGAAAAATGGGGGGGCTGACGGCACCAAACGGAAGTGCGTCCTCCCCTTGATGCAAAAGAATCTCCGTAACATCCTGTGTCGTTCGTTTCTGCATATCTTTCCTCACTCCTTTACACTGCCCTCCGTAAGACCGGCGACAATATATTTCTGACCGATTCCGAAAACGATCATCGTAGGAAGCAATGCAATGATGATTCCCGCACTCATTGTATCCCAACTGATACCCGCTTTCGAGATGAACGAATTCAATGCGACCGGTACTGTCATCTTGTCAGGGGACATCAACAGCATGACGGCAAGAAACAATTCATTCCAAATATTAATGAAAGCGAAGCAAAAAATAGCGGCCATACCGGGCAAGGTAATTGGCAAAATTACGTGTCTGAGAGACTGGACAGTAGTACACCCATCGATCATCGCTGCTTCCTCAAGACTCACCGGAACTTTGTCAAAAAAACTTCGTGACATAATGGTAGAAAAAGCGACCACTGTCGCTATATATACCAAGGAAAGCGCCCATAGTTTATCAAACAGCCCAAGTTTCTGGAAAATGGTGAACAATGGGACCATAATGATGAACGTAGGGATCGTCTGGGAAAAATAGAGGATCAGTTCAAGTACCCGTTTCCCTTTCTTTGCCTTCAACCGAGAAAGAGCAAACCCGCTAAGAACGGACAAGACCATTGCGCCGAATGACGCACCCAAGGACACAAGAAGTGAGTTCTTGAAATATACGCCGAAATTACTGAAGGAAAACAAACTCTTATACCCAGCCAATGTGGGATGCCGAGGAAGATAATGCAACGGAAACGTATACAATTCCTTCGGGTTTTTCAGGCTGGTGACGAAAATCCAATATAAAGGAAGTATTGCCGTGACAAGAAACAACGTCAAAAGTACGGTACGCCCCACTCCAGCACATACCTTTTTCGTTTTTCTCGTTGTCATCATCATGTACCATCCTTTTTGGCAGCAACTTGAAGATATATCACAGAATACACACCAAGAAGCGTCATGATGATTACTCCTATGGCCGCTCCTTGCCCGTAATCATATTGCCGGAACACTTTGTTGATCATCAACGTAGAAAGGATATTAGTACGGTTGACAGGACCTCCGTTTGTCATCGCATAGATAATATCCGGGAAATTCACGATCCACATCGTCCGGAGCAACAATGTACTGACGATTGTCGGTTTGATATACGGAATGGTGACGGAAAACAATCGTCTAGCAGCTCCCGCACCGTCAATGATAGCAGCTTCATACAAATCATTGGGAACCGATTGGAGCGCCGCAAGCAACATAATCCCGAAAAAGGGGACTCCGTACCAAACGTTCGTCGCGATGACAGACATCATCGCGTATCGGGGATCGGACAAGAATCCGATCGGCTTTTCAATGACATGAAACCGGATCAACAGATCGTTGACCAACCCTGCCTGCCCATTAAACAACCAAGACCAAATAAGACCGATCGCAAAACCGGAAAGCGCCCATGTGTAAAACACAAGTCCCGTGTAGATTCCACGACCTCTGAACGGTTTTCTGAGGGTCAGCGCAAGTACGAACCCAAGCAGGAATTGAAGCAACAAAGAAAAAAAAGTCCATTCGATGGTATTGAGAAAAACTTTCCAGAAACTGGTATTTTTATCGCTAATGACATCGGCAAAATTTTTGAATCCAATAAAATGTACGTTGGTCAAGTCGAACATGTTGTAATTCTGGAACGCTACGACGACCCCTTTGCACAAAGGATAATAGATAAAAGTTGCGAGAAACACAAATGTCGGGACAAACATCCATCGTAGTGCCTTGTTTCCCATCTGATCCTCCATCGTGAAAGCATCCACCAGATATTGGCCTGGTGGATGTCTATTATCATGAGTCCGTTACTTCCAATACGTTTCCCACTGGCCTACCAAATCGTCCACCTGTGTTTGTCCGAGAACAAACGCTTGCATGGAAGGTTCCTCCGTCTGCGCCCAAGCGGGGTACTTTGCGGATTCCAATGGGTATTTCACAAACACGTACGTATCCGGTTGAGACATTTCCGTCTCCCACGCTTTGTATACACCAGAGCTAAAGAACGGATCCGTTTGGTACGTGGACGCATGTACGGGAAGCGGCCCATATTCCTTGCAGAATTTAGCGTTCACTCCCGCAGAAACCACATAGGAGATAAAGTCCCACGCCTCATCTGGATGTTTGGAAGAAGTTGGAATACCAAGCCCAGCAAAACCATAGTCAAGATAAGCCTTCCCCGACTTGCCGACCGGCATCGGGATTACCGTGTATTGGGATGCATCCAACGAAGCGCCAATCATAGAAACCGTATCGGGATCCTGAACAAGGAACGGTGTTGTACCGGAAATAAATCCATTGACCTGTTCGTTGAATCCCCAGTTCACTGAATCTGAAGGAGCCGCCTTCTCAAACAAGTCCTTATACGCGGTAAGCGATTTTTTGGCTTCCGGTGTATTGAAGGAGAACTCCCCATCATCTGTTCTGTAAATGTTGTCTTTTGAGATGTTCGGCACGTTGGCAAGAATCAAAAGGTCGGAAATCTTAAACGGAGACCCCTTCCCGCGGAATCCATACCCATATTGTCCCGCAACTTTCCCCGTAATGTTTTTTGCGTCCGCATACATCTCGTCCAGTGTTTTCGGCATCTCAGTGATGCCATATTTGGCCAAGACATCCGTACGGACAAACAAACCCTTTATATAAAAGAATTGGGGAAGTAAGTACGGCGTATTGTCTACTGTTTTCGCCGCCTCGACGGTCAAGGGCAAGAGGTCCTTGTATTCATCCCATTTCTCAAGGTACGGTGTTAAGTCGATAATTTTTTTATTGTTGACAAACTGTTTGATGGTATGATCCCGTACTTCAACGATATCCAGTTCCTGATTGCTGTTAAGCATCATGGTCAATTTGTTATCCGCTTGTTCGTATGGTGGCGAGATCAAGTTAATCGTAATATTCGGATGGAGCTTCTCATAATCGGCAATGATGTCCTGAAGTTGTTTTGTTCGAGACGGACTGGTCAAAACCTCGACAAACGTGAGCGTGACTTTCTCTTCTCCTTTCGGAGCTACGGTTTCCTTCGACCCTTGCGAATACAAGGGCATCATCGCAAATGCGACGAGTAAGAAAAGGACTGACAGTGATTTCAAAGCTGTTTTCATATGTACCCCCATATAATACCAAATAAATGTATTAGGTATTTTATTGTTGGAGTATATTTGTATTTCTGTCAAGTTTTTCCGAAAAATCAACAAATATATTGATATAATTATAAATATACGATATCTATATGGTATTATAATAATACCATATAAAGAGAGGTTATTATTTCATGGAACGAAAAAGCGACCAAGTATACCGGGAAATACGCAACAGGATACAAGAAAATTACTGGAAGCCAGACGAAAAGATTTATTCAGAACGGGATCTTGCAAAAACTTTATGCGTGAGCAGGGTAACCATCAGAAGAGCCATTACACAGTTAGTCAAGGAAGGGTTTTTGACTTACAAAACAGGACATAACGGCACATTTGTTACCGACAAAGCAAGAATGACAAGACAAGCACCATCGTCTTTTGTCTGTGTCGCCATAGATAACAGCACTCCGGCATTTGCCTCTCTACTGTTGGAAGGGATTCATGACAGTCTTGCCCCAAAAGGATTTCAGACCATCTACAGCAACACACATTTCGGAGGAGAACAGGCGAGTTCCCAAATCGACAGTATTCTCAGAACAGGAATTTCTGGTCTGATTTTTGCCCCACTGTTAGGAAAAGAAAGCGATACATACAATCGAACCATTCTCAATTTGGCAAGACAACACAACATCCCGTTGATTCAAGTCGATCGAGAGTATTTCGATACAAACTGCGACTGGGTCGGTTGCAACAACTACGACGCCATGAAACACCTAACTACTGCCCTGTTCGAGGAAGGGAAAACAAATATCCAAGTAGCATACGGATACAAAACGACAAGCACTGAGGAACGGATGCGTGGGATCCTATCGGCAATGGAAAATCATCCTGAAGCGTCTTTACATGTCGTGCATCTTGATGAAGAGGAATTCCTCCTTCGAGGAGAGACAATCATCCAAAAAGGCTCTCTCGCCTCCAACCCGGATGTCATCATCGGCCTGAACCAGATCATATGCCACGCGGCAAAACATCTTCCCCAGCTCGGAAAAGACATCCCTACGGCAACCATCGCTTCCTGCATCCAAGAATGCGACAGTGATTACGGAATGATCCAACCGATGTATGAGATCGGGAACATCACTGGCATTTTGATGTCCCAAAGAATCATCCAACCGACATTTCCTCCCATGCATATCTGTTTGCAAGCCCGTTTATGGAAAAGCCCATCGGAAATTCGTTGAGAGCCAAGATCTCTTTATCTATTGGGAGGAGCCTCCTTTCGATCCTTATTTTCTCTTCAGGTATTTCACCGAATCAAGTGCAACGGCCGCAATAATGATGAAGCCCTTGAACACGAACTGCAAGTTGGTGTCGATGCCAAGGAACGTCAAACAATACGTAAGGCTGGTAAAGATAATGACACCGATGACCGCTCCGCTGATCTTCCCGATGCCTCCGTTGAATGAAATCCCGCCGACCACACATGCGGCAATGGCGTCAAGTTCGAAGCCTTGACCCGTTCCGGCACTTGCGTTCGCCCGAAACGCTTCAAGGAACGCACCACATCCGTAAAAGATGCCCGCCATGATGAATACGCCCAACGTCACCCAGAATACGCTGATGCCGCTCACCGCCGCCGCTTCCGCGTTCCCACCGACGGCATACATATTCTTCCCGAACGTCGTCTTGTTCCAAATGAACCATGCAACGATGCAGGCGATGATCGCAGGAATGATCAACTTCGGGAAAGTGATCAACGAACCGTCGTTCATTTGACCGATGATCCATCGTCCTCCTATCTTATCCTTAATCATGGAATCGATTGATCCGACGGGAGTGCCGCTGGTACCGAAAAATAAAAGGCCGTAGATGATCAATTGCGTTGCCAATGTCGAAATGAAAGGATGGATCTTCAACTTCGCACTGAAGAAACCAGCGAATGCGCTGAACGCCACACAAAGGATGATGGAGAATAACAGCGACATCACCACGCGAAGCCCCATCGGCAACCCGGTGAAATTCCACGGCCCCTTGTTGAAGAACGTCACAATGTTCATCCCCGGGTGGAGAATCAACCCGGTCACGACGGATCCCATTGCGACCATACGCCCGACACTCAGATCAGTGCCGGCGAGCAAAATCAAACCTGCCACCCCTAATGCATAGAACATCCTGGTGGAAGATTGTTCAAGAATGGTCAGGATATTGGGCAAAGAAAAAAGGCTCCCATACCCCTTCGTCGGAGCAATGATGATGCACACAATGAAAAAAACAAGAATGGCAAGATACAACCCGTTGTCCAATAGAAATTTCTTCATCGTGAAGTTTTGGGCGTACGCCTTGCGCTGCAACATTTGGTTTTCCCAGTAATTGGTTCGACCGTTACGGAGCGCACGGTTTTTCTGCACCCGATCAACGCATGCCTGATACTTGTTCGACTTTGCACGATCTATGTTGGAACCGGCCCTGCTTTTTGCATCGAAGATCGCCGACCGCATCTCATATTTTGCAGTGGCGATTTCATCTTTCATGTCTTTTTTGGACTGACCGCCGTTTTTCCCCACATATCCGGCACGGATCTTCTCCCTGCGTTTCGCACCGTCCGCCTTGATTTTCCTTATTTGTCCCGCCAAGGCCTGTTTGATAGACAGAATGTTCCTGTTTTCATCCGCGTTTACCGTTTCTTCATACCGTCGCCCCACTTCGTTGACGTACGCCACGGATTCTTTGGTCAATCGGGAAATTTCCGCCCTGTTTTCAGTTTCGATCTTTCGCGCTTTCTCAATTTCTGTCCGATAGGAAGCGATGAGTTTCCCCTTTGCTTCTTTCTCTAGCATCTTGTTCCGACGGGTTGAAGTGATTTGCTCACGCAAATCGGTAATTCTTATAATGCCATCCGCTCTCAACGCGCTGAGGCGCTCGAGATATTCGGTGATCTTCGCGTCCTCATCAACCGATGTGACATCTTTCCTTTCCTTAATCTCTTCGTTTTTCGCCATACTTCACCCCATTACAGATATTTGGCTGAGAGTTTGAGCAACTCTTCCTGATTCGTTTCTTTTGTATTCACAATCCCCGCAAGCCGATGATTGGACATGACCGCGATTCGATTGGTGATTCCGAGAATTTCAGGCATTTCGCTGGAGACCACGATCACGGTTTTCCCCTCTTTCGCCATGCGGATGATCAACTGGTAAATTTCATACTTAGCGCCGACATCGATACCACGTGTCGGTTCGTCCATCAGAAATACATCCGGTTCCCGCTCCATCCACTTTCCGATGATCACCTTCTGCTGATTGCCGCCGGACAGAGAAGTAATGCCCTCCTCACAGGAAACGCATTTGACATTCATCCGCTCGATCTCGCGATTTGCGGCATCATTCATCTTCTTGTTGGACAAAACGGAAAAGTTTTTGTAATGCTCCAGATTTGTAATCGTCGTATTGAATTCGATGGTCCCCTTACCGAACATGCCATTGAGTTTGCGCTCTTCGGTGATCAGCGCGAAATTGTAATCCATCGCCTGTTTGCTGTTGAAAAAATGCAGTTTCTTCCCGTCCAGAATGATCTCTCCTGAAGCGATCGTTCGAATGCCGAACAAAGATTCAAGCAATTCGCTCCTTCCCGCCCCCACCAAACCATAAAGGCCGAAGATTTCGCCTTTTTTGACGGTAAAGGAAATCTTCTCAAGAATCGGTTCGTATTTTGTGGTAAGATTCCGTACCTCAAAATACGGACGTCCCGGCGTATTGACAACATCAGGAAACCGTTTGTCCAGCGACCTTCCGACCATGGCTTTGATCAATTCGTTCATATTGGTGTCCTTGACCGCTTTTTTCATGATCATCTTTCCATCACGAAGTACGGCGACATCGTCACAAATCTGGAACACCTCATCCATTTTATGTGATATATAGACGAAAGAAACACCTTTCTTCCGCAGGTTGTCGACGATGGAAAAAAGTTTCTTCACTTCCCTCTCCGTAAGGGAAGAAGTAGGTTCATCCAATACGATCAATTTTGCATTGTAGGAAACGGCTTTCGCAATCTCGACCATCTGTCGTTGGGAAACGGACATCAGACGCATTACCGTTTGCGGGTTGACGTTCATTTGCAATGACGCGAATAGGTTGTTGGCCGTCTTCAGCATTTTCGCCTCATCGACGATGCCATACCGCTTCGGATACCTTCCCAAGAAAAGATTGTCCACGACCGTCCTGTCGAGACACTGGTTCAACTCTTGGTGGACCATGGCGACGCCATTTTCCAAAGCTTCCTTCGGATTCTTGAAATCCACCAATCTTCCGTCCAAAAATATTTGTCCTTCGTCCTTGCTGTAAATGCCGAACAGGCATTTCATCATGGTTGATTTTCCAGCACCGTTCTCTCCCATCAAACCACAGACGGTACCTCTTCGAACCGTTAAGCTGATGCCGTCAAGAACTTTGTTCTTCGCAAATGCTTTCGACAAGTTTTTTATCTCAAGCACAATGTCATCCATATGGACCCCTTTCCATCCCAAAGCAGATAAGAAGGGAAGCATACAGGAATCCTGCATGCTTCCCTCCGCGAGAAACGCATCAGTACTTCAACTTGTCGGTGTAATCTTTACCGGAATTCGTCTTCACCATGTTAATGGCGTAGGCATCATAGTTATTCAGGTTGGTGAACTTATCGATGCAACTTGACTCGTTCTGTCCATCTCCTTGTACGACATTCAGCTCGATGTTAAGAAGCGGAGCGTAATAGCGCAGAGCCGGCAGATACGAGGAGGAAAGGAAGTTGTCTCCCGAGTTGTAGATGGTAAGCAGGACTTTCTTCTTGGGGGCGTTGGTCTGCTTGATTCCCTGGTCTCTTGATCCAGCTTTGTATTCCTGCCAGTTCGCCTTGTTGACACCGCTGTTCTGGGCAAGCAGAGCTTTTGTATCGGCTTTGTATTCCATCTCTGCGGAAATCTTATTACCGTACTGATCGGGTCCGGAGATACCTTTCTGATATACATCAGCGCCGGCAAGACCATCCAACAGATTACGAAGAACCTGAAGCGTGGCGGTAGCCTGAGCGTCGACGTTCTGCGACACGGTCCCGGAAAGTTTTCCTGCGCCGATCGCCTCGATGGCATCCGCATTGGCATCATATCCGAAGATAGGAACGCCGGCGGGATAATTGGAAGCCTGCAGACAACCCATCGCCATACCATCGTTATTAGAAACGACCAAATCAATCTTATCTCCAAACTTGGTCGCCCAGCCGCTCATCGCATCAGTCGCGGCGTTCGCATTCCACGTGGATCCGTCGGTACCGGTCATCGCTTTCCCTTCGAGCTCGACAACCTTGTATGTCTTCCCGCTTATCGTTACGGATCCGACTTTGGATTTCCCCGGATCGGTGGTACCATCCCACGTACCAAGCGCTTTGCGGATACCCTCGGTCCTTGCCTTTGAGTCGTTATGCCCTACGTCTCCGATGCACAATACATATCCGATTGTTCCATCGCCATTGCGATCGGTGGAAGCGGGAGCGGTCGCCAAATAGTCGGTGATCAACTTCCCTTGCACCGCGCCACCGCCAGCGGCATCGAATCCGACATAGTATGTCTTGTTGTTCCAGTTCATGCTGGACATATCGATGGCGCCCGTGGTGGGATCAGACGGTTGTCTGTTAAAGAACACCAGAGGTTTATCTTTGTTCAACGTGACTTTCGCAGTTCCGGCACTTTCCGTCCCGCCCTGTGCAAACACCATCGCACAGGAGAACATCGCCATCAAAATGGCAATTCCTACTTTTTTCATAGATACCCTCCTAGGGAAACACCCTATACAAACCATTACAACACTGAAATACAAATCACGCAAATGAAAACTCATAGAGTTTTACGGTATATGGTGATTATTAACATAATTTCACAATTGTAATTCCATGTATTTTGACATATCACGATCATTTCAATCGAAAATTACACTTGACAGCATATATCATGTATACAAGTTTATCTGATGAATCTCTTTATTCTCAGGATTTTCGTCGTTTCATTGCAAGGCAAGAACAACGGCTTCCCCTTCGTCTTTTCTTTTTACCACCACAGCACACAAGCCAAAACATCCAACGAATTCCGGAAAAAGATGATAACGTTCCCCATTTAAGGGAGGTCATCGAAGACACCGACGCGATGAGCAAAATTCTTGTGATCCCACGTGAAAACGAACATTTTCAAAGTGTTCCTACCGGGATTCTTTTCATCGACATGGACAAAATGTTACAAATGTGGCATTTTTACCCATACAAGGGTTTCATGTGGAATGAAAAATAGAACTTATTTGCATACAAAGTAAAACTTTGCAAAGATGTATTGCCTCTTTTTTCTTTTGTGATTATAGTATGTTTTACTGACGTTGATTTGCCTCCCGGCTTGCAGACGTCACTAAAGAAACT
>JBAXYP010000036.1:0-11129 GCA_041670725.1 Sphaerochaetaceae bacterium | reverse complement strand
GTGGGCGTGAATTCATGATTCACTCTCACGACATCCTGTTCGATGATCGGTCCTTGGTCGAGGTCACTCGATGCATAATGGGCCGTTGCGCCGATCAATTTCACGCCGCGGTCGTACGCCTGCTGGTACGGGTTGGCCCCTTGGAACGCAGGAAGAAACCCATGGTGGATATTGATGATTCGTCCCTGCCACTGATTGATGAAGGAAGGAGTGAGGATCTGCATATATCGGGCGAGCACCACGAGGTCGATGTCGAATCGTTTCAAAAGGGCAAGGACTTTCGCCTCTTGTTCTTGCTTCGCATGGATTTTGTCCACCGGATAATAATAAAACGGGATGCGGAACTGATTGGCGATGTACTCGAGGTCGGGATGATTGCTGATGATCAGGGGGATATCGCACTTCAAGTCCCCTTCCGCCTTGCGACTGATAAGGTCATACAGACAGTGGCTCGTCTTGGAAACCATGATGGCGATGCGGGAGCGGTAGTCGCTGTAGTGAATGGACCAGGAAAGACCTTCCGCCGTACCGAATTTTCCGAATTCCTCCTCCAATTCCTTGCGGGACATTTTCAGGTCGTTCATATCCAACTCCAGACGCATGAAAAACACATGCTCGTTGTCGTCGGTGTGTTGTTGGCAGTGGAGAACGTTGAAGTTTCGTTCGGAGAACCACGACGCCACTTTTGCCAGAATACCTCGTTTGTCGGGACATTGTATCAAGATGATAATCTTCCCGTCGTGCGTCATGACCGCCCTTCCTTCAAATCCGCTTCCGTTACGCTCACGCCATCGGCGATGCTGCCGCTGGCGATTTCGACTTTGCGTTTCGCCTCGTCAAGCTGTTTTTCGAGACCTTTGACCAGTTTGATGCCTTCCTCGTACAATGCGATGCTTTCCTCCAGGTCAGTTCCCTGGTCGTTCAGTTTCTTTGTGATTTCCTGAACCCGTTTCAGATCTGTTGCGAACGCCATATCATTCCTCCACAATGGCTTTCCGTTCCCCGTCTTGGAAACGGATGCCGATGTTCTCTCCCGTCGCCAGATCGGCGGCGCGAGTGATGATGTTCCCTTCCCCGTCCGTTGTCACGCTGTACCCGCGTTTCAAGATGGACAGGGGATTAAGTGCCGAAAGTTGGCTTCTTGCCAGAAGAAGAGCGTTTCCCAATGCGTCAAGATTGGTGCGCATCGCCGCAGAAAGCAGTATGCCCGCACGTTCCGTCATTGACGTCTCCGCTTTGAGGCGGGAAGCGGGACTTGCGATGGCAAGCTTCCCTTTTATTTGATCCAGATGTCGGCCGCGTTCCGAAAAAAAGAATTTCGAAGCATGGTCCAGCCCGTCCGCTGCGTTCGCGAGCTGGTATTCCCAAGAAGAAATGCTTCTGGTCATTGTTTGTGACAGTTTCGTCGGATTGACGAACCCGAGGGCGTCCTCTGCGTTCCCGATTTTTGCGGCGATCGCTTGATCCATCGCTTCCTTCGTTCCGTTCATCGCTTCCCGTAGCTCCACGTATCCCTTACTGACGAGTTCCGCCGCGGCGCTCGGTGTGGGGGCGCGTAGGTCTGCCGCATAGTCGCATAGTGCCCAATCAATTTCATGACCGACCCCGCTTACCACGGGAATCTCACTGTCGTAGACCGCCTTAACCACGCAAGGTTCCGAGAAGGGAAGCAGGTCTTCGATGGAACCTCCGCCGCGAGCGACGATCAAGACATCGCATAAACCAAAAAGATTGGCCTCGGCAATCCGCTCGGCGATGGTGGATGCCGCCCCCTCGCCTTGCACAATCGCGGGAAGGATCACCACGTCCAACGACGGAGCCCTGCGTCCGAGGATTTGCAGAATATCCTGTAGTGCCGCTCCTGTCGGGCTGGTCACGATCCCGACCTTCTTCGGGTACAGCGGCAGAGAGGTCTTGTGTTCTGCGGCGAAATACCCCAATGCGTCGAATTGCCGTTTCCGTTCCTCAAGCAGGGCAAGAATTTCCCCGTTCCCCGTAATTACCATGCTGTCGCATTTGATTTGATAGGTACCACGGGGAGGATATACGTCGATCGACCCGGTTACGGTGACCTTGTCGCCGTCTTTCGGGATAAATCCGACCCGCCACAAGGCATTCTTGAACATCACCGCCCCGATGACGGCGTCTTTGTCTTTCAGCGCAAAAAACCAATGACCGGTGGATGCCGGTCGGAAATTGGAAATTTCCCCTGTGACCTTCAATCCGTAGAACGATCCCTCAAGGGTCGTTTTGATCAATTGAGTGAGTTCTCCAACGGTAATATCCTGGGGAAACAGATCGTTTTGCATGGCTTAGGTACAAAAAAAGCGTACCGTTTGGGGGTACGCTTCACCCTGTCTTTCGGTCAATCAGTCGACATGCTCGATGGAACCGGTCGGACAGACATCGGCGCACGTGCCGCAATCAACGCATTTCTCGGGATCGATCTTATACGGCGCACCTTCCGAAATGGCTCCGGAGGGGCATTCCGACTGGCATGTACCGCAAGAAACGCACGTATCTTTGATTCTATAAGCCATAATATTCTCCTTCTCAAACGTTTTCTTCATCATACTTCCAAGGTGAAAGGTCGTCAAGAAGTCGTGAAGAAGAGATTGCCGATGCGGTTTCTCATCGTTTGCCCGGTTTCTGTTCCTTGCGGGAAAGGTAATAGATCGGAGGAGTCGTACCCGTCTTTACGCCGACCTTGTACGCTTCGGGAAAATCCTCCACCATGGAAAGGAGGGACGAATAGCCGAACGCCTTGAAACTGAAGTCCGGTTTGAAACGATGGATGGAGTTGCCCAAGTTGGCGAGCATTTTTGCCCCCATGCCTTCGCTGTCCGGTGTGGAGTCGTAAGCCATATCAAGAAACTTCAACAAAGAGGCGCGGCTGTTCAGTTTCGTGTCCGGGAGTTCCTCTGTAACGGGATTCAGATCTTCAAGATACTGGAATTGATTGCATGAATTGATCCAAATCGGCTTGCATTTTTGTTTCTCCCCGAGGCCGATGACGTTTTTCCCCAGTTCCCTGAGCCGAAGGGAGAGCATGTAATATCCGTTGTCCGAGGCGACGATGGCAAACGTATCGATCTCTGGATGTTCGATGGCCAAGGCCACGGCGTCCATCATAATCGCCTTGTCGATGACTTGCTCCTGCCCGTTGTGGAACTGTTGGATCACGCTGATCGGCGTTCTCGTGATTTGTTCCTGCCACGCCTTGGTGTTCTTGACCGACCAGTCCGCGTATGCACGTTGATACAGGATGTCCCCCTGTCCCGAAAGCCATGCGATGATGTCAGGTATCGCTCCGGACGGAACGTTTTCCGCATCAAAAAACACTGCGATCTTACTCATGCTTCCGGTATATCAGAGAAACGGTGATCCTGCAATCAAGCCGACCCTTGTTTCAGAGAGACTCTTTTGAGTATGCTTGGGGACATGAAAAAACTGGTTCTTGCCGAAAAACCGAGTGTTGCGCGTGAATTGGCCAAGGTGCTTGGATGTGCCGGCCGGGAGAAAGGGTACCTGGAAGGTACGGAATATGTCGTCACCTGGGCGCTGGGGCATCTGGTCGAGCTTGCTCCTCCCGCTACGTATGACGAGAAGTACAAGCGGTGGTCGCTTTCCACCCTCCCCATGCTTCCCGAACCTCTCCGCCAGCAAGTCATCGAGGCGAGCAAGGAGCAGTACGACGTCGTCAGGTCCCTGTTGGGGCGTTCGGACATCTCCTCTCTCGTCATCGCAACGGATGCCGGGCGGGAGGGGGAGTTGGTGGCGCGCTGGATCATCAAGATGGCCGGGTATACGGGACCGTGCGAGCGGCTGTGGATCAGCAGCCAGACGGAAGGGGCCATCAGGGAAGGATTCGCCAATCTCAAACCCGCATCTATGTATGACAACCTGTATCGTGCGGCGGAAAGCCGGGCCGCTGCGGATTGGTATATCGGAATGAATGTCACGAGGGCGTTGACCTGCCACTATGACGCCAAACTTTCCTCAGGGCGAGTGCAAACGCCGACCCTTGCGTTGATGACGAAGCGCGAGGATGAGCGGGATGCGTTCGTGGGGGCGTTCTACTGGACGCTTAAGGCGAATTTCGGCAAGTTTTCCGCAAGCTACATCGACGGGGAGGGCAACACCCATATTGGTTCGGAAGAGACGGTGAAGACGCTCGTTTCATCCCTGTCGGGGAAGGAGGGAGCGGTTGCCGGCGTGGATCAAGTGGAGTTAACGGAACAGCCCCCTCTTGCCTATGACCTCACCGAACTGCAGAGAGATGCCAACATTTACTTGGACTTCAGTGCGAAAATGACGCTCGATACGTTGCAGAAACTGTATGAGACGTACAAGATCGTCACCTATCCGCGCACCGATAGCAGGTACATCACCCACGACATAGTGGCGACGCTTCCAGACAGGCTACGCGCCCTCTCCGGAACGCCGTTCGACGCACTTTCGGGGCTGTATCTTTCCCAAGGTTATCGAGTCGACGAGAACCGCTTTGTCAAGGATATAGCGGTGACGGACCATCATGCCATCATCCCCACCGAACAACATGTCGATTTGAACCGTCTGTCAAAAGACGAGCGAGCCCTCTGGGAACTCATCGCGGTGCGGTTTCTCGAAGTGCTTTCCCCCGATTATGTGTACACCACGACGACGGTGAGGATCGTTGTGGATGGCTCGACGTTTCAGGCGAGGCTCTCGGTACCGAAGAGTCAGGGATGGCATGATGTTTCCCGCATCGTCGGACGGAGGGATTTGCTCTCCGTCGATGAGGATGCTTTATCTTCCCTGGACGGACTGTCCGTCGGCATGCGCTTTCCCGTCGTCGGCACAAAAGTTCGCAAGCAGACGACTCCGATGCCGGAACGTTACACCGACGCGACGTTGCTTTCCGCCATGGAACATGCCGGAAGGTTCGTTGATGATGCCGAAGCGAAAAAACATCTGGGTGCCGGATTGGGAACCCCTGCCACTCGTGCTGACTTGATTGAGAAACTGGTCCAGTACCATTATGTCGACCGAGTGGGGAAAGAATTCGTCCCCACGCCAAAAGGACGGGAAGTGGTCAGACTCGCCCCGTTGCAACTTCGTTCCCCGGAATTGACCGGCAAATGGGAGGAGCGGCTGTCGTGCATCGCCGATGGGACGGAAAATCCGGTGAGGTTCATCGATGACATCAAACGGAATACCCGGGAGTTGGTCGATCAGATCATTGCGACACAGGATTCTTATGCGCCGAAGTTTCTCGACGGGAAAGAATGCCCGTTTTGCCATGGGACGATGATGAAAGTACTTGATGAAGTGGGGCGGATTCACTATGTCTGCCAGCGTCTTTCTTGCTCCTACGAGGAAATGGAGGTGAAGAAACGGGTTCCCGCAACGAAGGAGAACCCCACGTCTTTCGTGACGCCGGTGAAGAAAGCCGTCGTCAGACGGGTACCGGTCAGTGCGTCTGCGCGACCCGATGGGGCACGGAAAGTCGTGGTGAAGAAAAAACCGATGGTGGTTTTCAGCATTCCAGATGGCGGGGAGGAAATACCTTCGTACACCTACGTGACGGAAACGGTGGTGGTTTCTCCGAGCAAACGGCAGCGGCATGATACGAATCGGAATCGGGATTACCTGCATGACGGGCATCTTGCAGGTGACCATGATTCCCTCGGGGGGGGAACCATCGCTGATTTCATCCGCGCAAAACAGGAGCGGGAGCGGCATGAAAAAAAGAAATGACAGGATGCTTTTGAACATAAGTGTTATTATTTAAACATTATGTTATCCTGTAGACATGCTGTGGTCTTTCTGCTAAGCTGGATGCCAAGGAGCAGGTATGCGCATAGCAATCGTGGGATATGGAAAAATGGGACGGCTTATTCATGAGACGGCCTTGACGGCCGGTGTTGATGTTCCCGTGGTCATCGATCCCTTTTCCAAAGAAACGGCGGTTACGGCAACCGATGTGTGCGAGCAGAATCTTGCTGCGATAGATGCGGTGATTGAATTCTCCACCCCGAGCGTGGTGGTGGATCATCTGAGAGTATACACGAAAATGGGACTCGACGCCGTTATCGGGACGACCGGATGGCTGGAAAAATTGCCGCTTGTCCGGCAGATGGTGGAAGTTTCCTCCAGTTCCGTCATCTACAGTGGAAACTATTCCATCGGTGTTGCGGTGTTTCTGTCGATCGTCCGACAGACCGCAGCCATGCTTGGCAAGGCGGGGGGATATGACAGCGGTGTATTTGAAATGCATCATGCGGCAAAGGCCGACAGTCCGAGCGGCACTGCGTTGATGCTCGCTTCCTGCCTCACCGAAAAAGAAAAGGGAAAGGAAAAGATGGTGACCGAAGTGCTTCATCGGCCTCGTGAAGCCGATGAGGTCCAGATCGCGAGCCTCAGGGTAGGGGGGATCTGCGGTACCCACACCGTGGTTTTTGATAGCGATGCGGACACCATCGAACTGACCCATCGGGCGAAAAACAGGCAGGGATTCGCCAGCGGAGCCATTACCGCCTTGATGTGGTTGGTGAAACAGAGGCCGGGATTGTATACGCTGGATGATGTAATTTCGCAACTTATTTGACCCAGGAGAATTATATGGATAGGTTTACGTTCCGCGGTGTGTACACCGCGATGGTCACGCCGTTCACCAAGACGGACAACATTGATGAGCAGGCGTTGTATGATTTGATCAACAGCCAGATTGCGGGTGGCGTCTCCGGTCTTGTGCCATGCGGCACGAGCGGGGAAAGCCCTACGCTCAGTCATTTGGAACATGACAGGGTGATCGCCCTCACCGTACACTATGCGAAGGGAAGGGTTCCTGTTATAGCCGGGACGGGAAGCAACGCGACGAGCGAGGCGATTCAGTTGTCGCGTCATGCGCAGACGAATGGGGCCGACGCGTGCCTGCTCGTCAATCCGTACTACAACAAACCGACGCAAAAGGGGCTTTATCTTCATTTCAAGGCGGTCGCAGACAGCGTCGACATCCCTTGCATCCTGTACAACATCAAGGGGCGAACCGGGGTGAACATCGACACGGACACGCTGATTAGACTGGCGAACGACTGCCCCAATATCGTAGGCGTCAAGGAAGCCAGCGGCAATCTGCTGCAGATGGAAGAGGTGATCAAGCGAAGGCCGGAAGGGTTTTCCGTTCTTTCCGGCGACGACAACCTTAGTTTGGATTTGATCGAACGGGGGGGCGATGGCGTCGTATCGGTCGCTTCGAATATCTGTCCGGTCTTGATGAGCAAAATGATTTCCTTGGCGTTGGATGGAAAGAGAACCGAGGCGCGTGGTATCGAAAAAGAACTTGTCCCGCTTTTCAAAGCTTGTTTCCTCGAGACCAATCCGATTCCCATCAAGACCGCCATGGCGCGGTACGATTGGTGTGAGGAAAGCTTCCGGCTTCCGCTGTGTACTCTGGAGAACGAAGAGCATCGAAGGGCGCTGTATCAGGCGCTGGACGAATTGGACGCTGTGGGCGCCATTACGAGGCGGTAATCGTATGGCGACGATCAATGCTAATTTTCTGAAACTTTCCGGTGGGTATTTGTTTCCTGAAATCGCCCGCCGTGTCAAAGTATGGCAAGGGATTCATCCGGGGGATGAGGTATTGCGTTTGGGCATTGGCAATACCACGGAGGCACTCGCTCCCGAGGTGTGCGAAGCGATGAAACGAAAGGTTGATCTGCTTTCCGATCGGTCCACCTACACGGGGTATGGGGATGAGCAGGGGGATACATCACTTCGTGAGGCGCTGGTACGGTTTTACCGCGATCGCTTGGCCGTCGATGTGGATCCGATGGAATGTTTCGTCAGCGACGGAGCCAAGAGCGATGCGGCGAACATCCAGCAACTGTTTGGACCTTCGGACATCGTGGCTGTCCAGGATCCTGCATATCCTGTGTATGTGGACAGCAATGTTATCGGCGGCAGGACCGGTTCGTTTGAGCCGGAGAAGGAAGGGTATGGCGGTTTCGTCTACCTGCCGTGCATTGCGGAGAACGGATTCGTCCCGGTCCCCCCCAGGACCCATGTGGATCTGATCTATCTGTGCAGCCCCAACAATCCCACCGGTGCGGTGGCGACAAAGGAACAACTGCAGGCGTTCGTTGACTACGCCATCAGGGAAAAGGCGGTAATTGTCTTTGATGCGGCGTACAGTTCATACATTATCGAGAAAGGGTACCCACATTCGATTTACCAGGTGGACGGCGCGAAGAAGTGCGCCATCGAGATTTCCAGTTTCAGCAAATTCGCGGGATTTACCGGCGTTCGACTCGGTTGGACGATCGTTCCCAAGGAACTTTCCTGCGAAGGAGCGGAAACGGGAGAACTCAACCGGTTGTGGAATCGTCGGCAATGTACGTTTTTTAACGGTGCGAGCAACATTTCCCAAGCCGGCGGCGTAGCAGCGCTCTCCGGGGCAGGATACGAACAATGTTGTTCCCTTGTCTCCTATTATCTTGGCAACGCAAAAATCATCCGCGAAGGGCTGGAACGGGTCGGCTTGATCTGCTATGGTGGGGTGAACAGCCCGTATATTTGGGCGAGGACGCCGAACGGAATGTCCAGCTGGGATTTCTTCGACCTGCTTCTCGATTCATGCCACGTGGTCGTTACTCCCGGTTCCGGGTTCGGGCCCGCGGGAAAAGGGTATGTGCGAATCTCCGCCTATGGGCACAGGGAGGACGTGGTCACTGCAATGGACAGCATCCAAAGGAACTTGAAAAAATGAACACAAAGGTCCTTCCGCTCTCTGATTCCCGGATGTTTGAACTTTCGCGCAAGCTTCCCACGCCGTTTTATCTGTATGACGAACGTGCTATCGTGGAAAACGCAAAAGCTTTCAAATCGACGTTCTCCTGGGTTCCTGGATTTACGAATTATTACGCGGTCAAGGCATGTCCCAATCCCGCGATCATCTCTTTGCTTTCTTCTCTCGGCTTCGGTACCGATTGCTCGTCGATGTCCGAATTGTTGTTGGCGCATGCCTGTGGCGTCCAGGGAAAGGACATCATGTTTACCAGTAACGATACGCCGGTGGATGAGTTCGACGAGGCATACCGTTTGGGAGCGGTGATCAACCTGGACGACATCACCCACATCGGGAGTTTGCACAATATTCCGCAGACGATCTGTTTCCGGTACAATCCCGGCTCCGAACGGACCGGCAACGCCATCATCGGGAATCCCGTCGACGCAAAATACGGAGTTCGTAGCGACCAGATCGTCGATTGTTATCGGATTATGAAGAAAAAAGGCGTTAAACGGTTCGGACTCCACACGATGGTGGCTTCCAATGAGTTGGACGGACAGTACATCGTCGAGACGGCGAGAATGTTATTCTCCCTTTGCAGGAAAATCTCCGAGGAAAGCGGCGTGCGCATCTCGTTTTTGGACTTGGGCGGGGGTATCGGCATTCCATATCGACCGGAGCAGGAACGAATGGACATTGCTCGGGTGAGCGGGGATATCCATACCCTGTACGACGAAATGATCGTCGACCGCGGACTGGGACCCGTTTCGTTGTCCTTCGAATGCGGGCGGTACATCACCGGACCGTACGGGTATCTTGTCACCAAAGTGCGTCACGTAACCCGCAAGTACAAACAATTCGTCGGAGTGGATGCGACGATGGCCGATCTGATGCGGCCCGGGATGTATGGTGCGTATCACCACATCACGGTACTTGGCAAGGAAGGACTGCCTGCCGATCACACGTACGACGTCACCGGATCGTTGTGCGAAAACAATGATAAGTTTGCCGTAGACCGAATGCTTCCCGAAGTGGACGAAGGGGACATATTGGTCATCCATGATGCCGGAGCGCACGGATACTCGATGGGATTCAATTACAACGGAAAACTCCGTCATGCGGAGTATCTGCTTCATGCCGACGGTCTGGTCTCTATGATTCGTCGCGCCGAAACGTATGATGATTACGTGGCGACGTTGCGGTTTCCGCGATGCGAGGTGAATGTATGAGTTCCTTTTTCGAAAGCAGAGTCTATTACTCCGATACGGATTGCGAAGGTATCGCCTATCATGGACGGTACCTCGACTGGGCGGAACATGCGCGCACCGAATGGATGCGTTCTTTGTTCGGCAGTCCTTCCCTCGTGGCCGAGCGTCTTCATTTGGTATTCGTCGTCAAGTCAATCACCATCGATTACCATCGTCCGCTTCATTTGGATGATCCTGTCATCGTGGAGAGTACAGTGACCGAATGGGGCGCCTTCTCGTTCGTGCTCCGACAGGTCGTCTTTTCCTCAGGGGAAAAGAAAGCCACCCTCGTGGTGAAGGTGGCGTGCCTGGACGTGCAATCGCTCAAGCCGTCGAAATTGCCGGAGGAATTTGTCTCCAAATTCAGTTGAACGCGCTGCTCGTCGGAATGTTGACAGAGACGGACACGCTTCCCACCGAACCGAGTTTGCCGGAGGAAACGATCAAGTCATACCGATGGATGCCGCCCAAAGGTTGCGAAACCGTCAGAATCGAAGATTTTGCGTTGTTGATGACCGCTCCTTCGCAGTACCATTGGTATGTCAGTTCCTGAAGAGCAAGTCCCGCCTGAGCGAGATTCGTCGGCGTGAAGGTGAGCGTGAAAGGTTCGTCGGCATCCGGTATCGTCGGGGCGCAGGCGATCGTACCCTGCACGGGAAGCGACGTATTGTTCTTGACCGACAGCGAAAACGCATTGTCCATGTCTCCTACGATCAACGTGACGGCTCCCGAAGAGATGGTTCCGTCGATGATCCGTATTGCGATGGTGGAACCTGCGACGGGAACGGTATCGCTGAACAACTGCACGCTGAGAATATAGGAACCTGCGATGAGTCGTTTCTCGAGGGATGCGCTTCCGCTTTCTTTCCTCGTAATCTCATTTGGGACGATCGCCACGGCGTTGCCGTCCTGCCCGGTGAGGGTGAACACCAACGAGGCGTCTGCGGAGACTTGGTCGGTCGGCCACGAGAAACTCATCGACAGCGTTCCTTCTCCATGCAGCGCTTCAAGTTCCAGCGTGGTGGATGTCGTATGGGGGCTGAATAGTTGGCGTTTGACGCCTTTTGTGAGAATTTTTCCGTTTTTGTTCTTTGCCTCCACGGTGATGT
>JBAXYP010000035.1:0-11156 GCA_041670725.1 Sphaerochaetaceae bacterium | reverse complement strand
GGTCGGCGGCATCGATGCCACGGCGGCGGCCAACGGAGCGAGCGGTACGTATCGGGATACGATCACGGTGAGTTTTACGACGTTGCCGTAAGAAAGGTCGTCCTTTTTTCTGAATCTTCCCATTTGTTGGATTTTCGGTTTTACTATAAAGCGTCTGTCTTTCGCCATTTTCTTATGAGAACGTTCAGCGAAAACGGTCTTGTGCCATTACTGCGAATTCCTTATTGACAGATTGGGAGAACCAGACGACAATCATACCTGTAAAGTAGGTTAATAGGGTTCGCAACAATACTGTTTCATTGAAAAGTACTTCTACGATGGAGGCATTGTGGTGTCGAGCATCAAGCAAAAGGAATAAACGTATATTCGATTGGGTGGGTCCTTGGATATACGGAGATACCTGAGATGATGAATTGGAAGCCGAAGGCCGTTTTTCCAGATTCAACGGTATGTAGTCCACTTGACGATTTCTCAAGGACCTCAGAGATAAGTTGGAGATTTTATGTCGGGAGAAAGAGAGGCATGTGTGAATGTATCACGTGGACCGATGCATTAACGATTCCTGCGGCGGTTCATTTGTCAACAATTCGGAAAACTGAAAAATCGGTTTTGTTACGGGAAAAGATTGCAAAAATACATGTTCCGGACTTAGGGTATCTGCTTGGATCATAATGCTTTTGCAACACCTGAAGAGGAGCCGAATGTTGTCCATTGACGTGGAAAACTTGTTGGTTGTGTGTTTAAAAAAAGTGAAGCTAAATTGGGTCCGATAAGTCATCGTGTGATGATTTGAATTCTCAAAGCGGGAGAAATTTTCTCCTCTGATTTGTATAGGGTATTGCGTTTTGGACAAAGTCTTTTATCGTAATGGTCCGTATTCCTTCTTCGATGCACAAATTCTAAAAAAATACCTATGCCACCATTGGCTCTGTCATTTGCGTGCGTTATGCATGAGAAACATCTTGTGTATTAGATAAAATATTGTGTTTATATCATGTGTTTATGTAAGGAATGATATTATGAATATGAAAATGTACCAAGCTTATGTGGATATTCTCCGATCGGAACTCGTCCCTGCATTGGGATGCACCGAACCAATTGCGATTGCGTTTGCTGCGGCACGGGCGCGGGAAGTGTTGGGGGAAATGCCGGAGTCCATTATGGTGGAATGTAGCGGTAATATCATCAAGAACGTCCAGAGTGTTACCGTACCGAATTCCAATGGACAAAAAGGCATAGACGTCGCAGCGACATTGGGAGTGGTTGGAGGAGATGCTTCAAAGGGCTTGGAAGTGCTGACGGGGGTGACAAGCGAAGAGACGCAACTGACAAGGACTCTTGTACGTGCTGGTTTTTGTTCCTGTTCCCTTGTAAAAGGAAAAGACAATCTATACATCAGGGTTGTGGCGGAAAAGGGGATCCATAAGGCTACGGTGGAAGTTTCAGGACAACACACCAATGTGACAAGGATTGAGAAAGACGGGAAGATCCTGTTTTGGAAAGGAGAGAAAAATGCCATTGATGGTCAGTGTGAAAACAAAAAGCTTCTCACTGTTGAGAGTATCTTTCAGTTCGCGAATACGGTGAGAATGGAAGATATCCAAGATGTCATCGACAAACAGGTGGCGTTGAATTCTTCTATAAGTCAGGAAGGGCAGAAGCATGTCTGGGGTGCACAGGTCGGCAGGTCGTTGCTGAAATTCTATGACAAGGGGGATGTACGTATCAGAGCTCGTGCTGCTGCGGCGGCGGGTAGTGACGCGCGAATGAGTGGTTGTGCTCTTCCCGTGGTCATCAATAGCGGAAGCGGTAACCAGGGGATGACGGTTTCCCTCCCCGTTGTCGAGTATGCAAAGGAGCTCGGCGCCAGTCACGATCAGTTGGTACGAGCGTTGGTCGTATCGAATTTGATTTCCATCATGGAGAAAAGCTATATCGGAGACTTATCCGCTTTTTGCGGTGCCGTCACGGCTGCGGCGGGTGCCGGTTGCGGGATAACGTATCTGTACGGGGGTGGGATTGATGCCATTTCAAAAACGTTGACGAATACGCTGGCAGATGTAGGGGGAATTGTCTGTGACGGTGCAAAACCTTCTTGTGCGGCGAAGATCTCCTCCGCTTTGGAAGCGGCCATAATGGGGTTTGAAATGGGCGCAAAAGAGGGTATCACATTTCGAAACGGTGAAGGATTGGTGAAAATGAATGCGGATGAGACCGTAAAGAGTTTTGGACGCGTGGGGAAGGAAGGAATGAAATCCACTGACGAAGAGATTCTTCAAATTATGCTTGAGAGGCGACAGGGAGAAGGTGAGGGAGCTTGACTACGGTCACAGGAATGCGGGTGCATCTTCCCTTGTATTCCGATGGCTGTGTTGTCTGTCGATGTTATCGTGCGTGTCGTCAGCTCCATCCCGTACTGCATGATATTCCAGACAAAGAAATAACGTTTAGGACAAGAGAATGTGATTCGTACCTTTCGGATGAGTTCTCTTGTTGATATCGTGTGCTCTTTTCCTTGGATCCTGCATATCTCTACAAAAGAATAATGACGGCGATTGAATGATCGTTGGAAAATACTGAAAACATTTTTTCGTTGACAATCTTGAAAATGAAGGTATGATATAACCTGTAAAATAGGTAACTAGGTAAGTATGTTTCTATAAATCCTCGAGGAGAAATCGAAACGATGAAGAACATCAGATACATCAAGAAAAGAATCTATGAAAGCAGGTACCTTTATCTGTTGTTTTTCCTTCCTTGCGTTTATCTTGTCATTTTCAAATACGGAGCGATGGGATGGCTGGGGATTGCATTCAAAGATTTCAACGCACGGGCTGGGTTCGTACAAAGCAAATGGGTCGGATGGTCAAATTTCCAGCAGTTTCTCCATGATCCGTATTTTTATCGGATCCTTAAAAATACCATCGTATTGAATGTTTGGATGCTGATTTTTTTCTTTCCCGTTCCCATAGCGTTAGCGTTGCTGATTGATGAGATTCCCCATGGAAGGGCAAAAAAACTTGTACAAACGATCAGTTATCTTCCTTATTTCGTCTCGACGGTCGTTGTGTGTTCGCTGGTGATTTACCTGTTCGCGGCCGACGGATTGGTAAATGACGTGATGGTTGATTTTGGAGCTTCAAGAAAAACATATTTGATGGATCCCGGCTGGTTCCGCCCACTTTATGTGATTTCGGAGATTTGGCAGAACGCGGGATGGGGTTCCATCATCTATTTGGCCGGGCTTGCTGGAATAAATCCTCAATTGTACGAAGCGGCGACGATTGACGGAGCGTCACGTTTTTCGCAAGTGGTACACGTCAGTATTCCCGGCATCGCTCCGATCATATCCATCCAGTTCTTACTCACCATCGGGAAACTACTGAATGTGGGATATGAGAAAATTTTGCTTCTGTATTCCGGGGCGACATACAAAACAGCCGATGTCATTTCAACGTATGTGTACCGTCGTGGACTCATAGACGCCGATTATAGTTATGGGGCGGCTGTCAGTATTTTCCAGGCAGTCCTTGCTTTGGTTCTTGTGGTGGGAGCCAACAAAGCCGCAAAGAAAATTGGTTCGACAAGCCTGTGGTAACAAAGGAGAGGCTATGGTAGGAGAAAGACGACTTACTCCATACAAGTTGTTGGTATACATCGTGTTGTTGATGTGCTGCTTTTTCGTTTTGTATCCATTGTACTATATGGTTATCGTTTCCATCAGTGACGGATATGCGGTGAGCAGGGGTGAGGTCAAATTCTATCCCCAAGGAGTCAATCTTGAGGCGTATAAAGCCGTATTTCGGTACAGTACCGTCCCTCGTTCGTATCTCAATTCCGTTATCTACACGGTAATGGGGACGTTCATTTCTGTGACTATGACTTCCCTCTGCGCGTATCCTTTAAGCCGCAAGAAAATGTTCGGGAGGGAAGTGCTGACGTTTTTTGTCGCGTTCACAATGTTCTTTGATGCGGGCTTGGTCGCGAATTACTTGGTGGTGCGTTCGTTGCATATGCTGAACACCCTGTGGGCGATCGTGATTCCTGGTGCCGTCAACGTTTGGTATATGATCATTATGCGGACGTTCTATGGTAGCATCTCGGAGGAGATGTATGAATCCGCATATATCGACGGTGCCAACGATCTGCAGGTATATCACAAGATAGTATTGCCGCTTTCAAAAGCCGTGATCGCCACGATGATCTTGTTTTATGCCGTGAATTTCTGGAACAGCTATATCCCGCCTTTGTTGTATCTGAACAGTCGGACGAAATTCCCGATGCCTTTGCTACTTCGGAACATCGTGTTGGGGAGCGATAACATCTCTTTCAGTTCCACTTCGGTAAGTTCGGATCTTTCGGTGTTGGGCACCAACATTCGTTATGCGGTCATTTTCATCACTATCTTGCCAATTCTGCTTATCTATCCTTTCGTACAAAAATACTTTGTGAAAGGGATCATGATCGGTTCAATAAAAGGCTGAAGTTTCTGATATTGAGTTTTCATTGAGATTATCAAGGAGGAAAAAATGAAAAGGAATATCATGGTCTTGGTGTTATTGGTGTGTTTGGGAAGTGTGGCGTTTTCCAATGGAGCGAAGGAAGAACGGGCAAATTCTCAGACAGATGACAATCGTTTGATTACGATTACGTGGATGCGAAGCGAAAACCCTGCGCAACCTCTCAACGAAGAGAACAAATGCATTGAGATGATTGAGAAGGCGTTGAATGTTCGCATCGATCTGCAACTCGTCCCTGCTTCCGATTGGGCGACGAAAAAGTCTGTGATTCTGGCATCAAACGACATGCCGGATGTAATGCAGGGGTTGACCGTCGATGATCTGCGAAAATATGGAGCCACCGGAATGTTCGTGAATCTGTTGGATTATCCTGACGATATTAGGGACTATCTGAATATCGTTCAGGCTTCCGATCGAGAAGAAGCTACGAGAAATTTCTTGGTGGATGGAGGAATGTATGCGTTTCAGGGATTGGAATACAACAGGATTGACATCGCATCAATTCCCGCTATCCGCATGGATTTGCTGAAAGAATCCAATCTTTCTGTTCCTCAGAGTTGGGACGAACTATACAAGGATTTATTGATCATCAAGCAGAAACATCCCGATATGTATGGATTTTCCACGCGTAACGGAACGACTTATATGATTGGACAGTATGCATTCGAACTGGGGAGCGGCGGATACCCGACATTCAGCAAGAGCGGCATGTATTTTGAACCGACAAGCAAGACATGGGTATACGGTCCGACAAGTGCCGGTTTTATGCATGTCATTCAATTCCTTGCGAATTCGTACAAAGATAAGTTGTTGTATCCGGATTATGCGACCATGAACAAAAGCGATGAGTTCGAGAAACTGTCGAACGGGACGTTGATGATGGTAACCGACAACAATTCTTTTGTTGGACGGGTGTACAACCCGAACATCAAAGGGAAAAACCCGGATGCGTATTTCGATATTCTCAAACCGATGAAGAATCCCAATAGTACACAACGTGCGCTTAGGTATGAACATGATTGGACTGATGATTTTGTGGCGATTAGCGCTGATACGAAATATCCCGAGAGAGTGGTAAAAGCGATCAACTGGTTCTATACGGAGACGGGTCGGATGGTTACGAACTTCGGGGAAGAAGGGGTTGACTATACGATGGATAATGGCACGCCGACGGTAAATCAGGCTTTGATTGAAAAACATGCCAACGATTCAGACGTGTTCAGCGGTATTCAGGGAGATCTCGGGGTAGGCCTGCTTGGTCTTGGCCTTTATGTTGATGAATCTTTGTATGCACAGGTGTCCGATCCGATTATGATCAGTGAAGGAAAGTTAATCCGACAGTGGACGAAAGATGGATTGATCGAGTACAACAAATCGCTTCCCAACTTCACTACCGAGGAACAGCAACGGATTACGCAGCTACAAAATAACATCGAAAACACGTTTATGAATGAAATTGATTTGTTCATAACAGGGAAAACACCACTCTCAAAATGGCCTGATTTCGTAAAAGAACTGCAGGGGCAAGGAACCGAGGAACTGGAAAAACTGTACAACGACGCCTATCAAAGATTATTGAAGTAACAAAAGAAAAAACTACGCTGGGATATGGTTCGTCCCAGCGCATTCGGAGGGGTTCGATATGATGGATATCAGTATGGTGCATGTGGTTTTGGAGCAAGGAAGATCATCCTGTGAGAAAGAAACGGCGATGGTTTTCCGCGATATGGTGAAGAAACGAAGCGGGATTGAAATACCTGTGTCTCCAACGCCGGGATTGGTATCCATCGGCTTCTATACAGAAGACTCCTTTGCCGTTTATCAGAAGGAATTTGTACCTCTTCTCAAAGAAATCCCATCGACCGGAGCGGAAGGATTTAAAATTAAAGTGAGTGTTTCCGGAATCAGGAAAGCCATTTGGGTGGTCGGGCATGACGAAAGGGGTACGTTCTATGGGATGGCGAGGATACTGAGAAAAATATATGCGAAAAATGGACAGATTTTATATCCTGAGGCAATAGATGGTCTTTCTGTCACTCCCGAATATCCAATACGTGGACACCAGTTGGGATACAGGGACAAACAGAACACTTGTCCTGCATGGGGTATGAAGGAATATGCGACGTATATCCGTGATTTGGAGCTTTTTGGCGCGAATTCCATCGAATTGCTTCCCCCACGCACCGATGATGCCTTGTATTCATCTTTATTTTCCACGGATCCCCATGAAATGATGATCGGGTTGTCCCGGATCATTCATTCTTATCATATGGACGTGTGGCTTTGGTATCCTAATCTTGGGACAGGATATGATACGCAGGAGAAGATGGAGAAGGAAATCAGGGAAAGAGAGCAGGTGTTTGCGGAAATTCCCTATCTGGATGCAGTATCCATACCTTTCGGGGATCCCGGTTCACTTTTCCCGACCGAGGCGTTTCGGGTGACTGCCGTATTTGCACAGATTCTAAAGAAATATCATCCGGAAGCTACCATATGGATCGCACCTCAGCATTTCCAGCCGGAACCCGGTTGGTACGATGCGTTTTATGCTGAACTGAAGAAGGAGCCGGTATGGCTTACCGGTGTTTGTTTTGCTCCATGGGAACAGGATTCCATTCAGGATTTGGTGAAAAAAATTCCCGCAAAATATCGGACAAGGATCCGAAACTATCCGGATATCACGCATAATACGAACTGTCAATTTCCCGTACCGGAGTGGGATGATGCATTTGCATTAACATTGGGCCGAGAAGGGAATAACATGAGGCCAGAAGGCATGAAACGCATTCATAATTTTCATGCCAAGTGTACTGTGGGATCGATCACCTACAGCGAGGGGATACATGATGATGTAAACAAAATGATATGGTGCGATCAGGATTTCTCCACAAAAATGTCGACAAGGGAGACGGTGGAGGACTATGTCAGAATGTTTGTTGATGGCGACTTGGTGAAGGAACTCTCTGATGTCATTTTTCAAACCGAGCGTTCATGGGTGGGACCAATCACGAAAAATACCGGCATCGACGATAATTATCGGCTGATGCGGCGTCTTGATGCGGAAGTTGACGAGCAGGTCAAGCGGAATTTCCGCTATCAGATGATCAAACTACGGGTGTTGTCAGATTATTACACAAAGTACAAATATCTCGACGATCAGAAGAACGAATGTGATGCGAAAAAAATCCTATCCGAAGCCAATAAACGAGGATCACTTGCCGCAATCAAGGAAGCAAGAAGTATTTTTCACAAAAGTTATGATGAGATGAAAGAAGAAGCATTGCTTCATGAGATGCAGAAACTGTCAGATGACCTTTTTGCTTCCTGTCGGATCCGGTTGACGGTAACACATCATCATGGTCAGTCTTGGATTCGAGGGGCATATCTTGAAACTGCATGGATGCCTCTCAATGATTATCAGTTTTACATGGAAATGTTTAAAAGGATTGTCAAAATGCCTTCTGAGCCGCAACGCCTCGAGGCGATATTCTCCGTATTGCATCGAACCGATCCCCCAAAGGGAAGCTTTTATTATAATCTTGGAAGTTTTGAAGGGTTTTCCCATGTAAAGCAGTGGGAAAAATGGGATGAGGATCCTGGATACCTCCATTCGCCGATGATGGATCATAGCATATATAACATCATGGGTTTTTTTCATCATATGCAAGGATGGTACGATGAGTTTCCCTTGCCGCTCAGTTGGACGCGGAATGCCGAGGTAATTTATGGGACGCCGCTTGAAGCGACATTTGGGGGGCTCGATCCGCATGTCGCATATAAATTGCGCGTGATTTACCCAACGCAGTTCTTCAAAGCCGTGTTTTTGCTCCAGAAACAAGTTGAACCGACATCGGCTACCCTATATGCGGGAGACTGCCTTCTCGCGAAAGAGATTCCCTGCATTCCCATTGGATCTGATGCGTATTGGGAATATGAGTTGCCTCCCGAAAGCTACAAGGACGGGACGTTGACGTTACGGTGGCAGGTCCACGATACGCTGGGGCCTCTTGGTGTGAGTGATCTATGGCTCCTGAAGAAAGAAGAAAACAAAGATGAGTCACAATAAACGGGAATGACGCAATTTACAGGCCATGAATGAAATATGGAGAGGTTGCCCTACGGATAGAGGAACGTTGGGTGCCATGAACGTGAAAGTTTCCCACGGGAAGGTGGAAATTCCCTTGCACGGGAAACTTGTATGATTCGCGGAGAGACATGGGAGACGCACCTATTTCAAAGATGTGTTGAACCATATCTGTCGGCAGAAAAAAGGGGAAGGGGAGAGTAAAAAAATGAAGAAAGAATATCATGGCTGTTGGCCGACGATGATTACGCCGTTCACTGAGGACAATAAGGTGGATTTCAAAGCGATCAAAGCTTTGGTCGAATGGTATATTGTCCATGGTGCCGACGGCATTTTTTCTGTTTGCCAATCGAGCGAGATGTTCTTTTTGACCGCTCAGGAGAAGATTGACATCGCGAAAGCCGTGGTTGATGCGAACAGAGGACGGATCAGGGTGATTGCATCGGGGCATACCGCCGAAGACCATCAAGAGCAGATTGATGAACTTGGCAAGATGGCGCAAACGGGCGTGGACGCCGTGGTGCTTGTCTCCAACCGATTAGCCAGGGAAGAGCAGGGAGAGAGTGTATTCAACGAAAATGCGGAAGATATATTCCGGCAACTTCCCGATGTGACGTTTGGTCTGTATGAATGTCCGTATCCGTATCTTCGGTTGTTGACCGATGATTTCCTTTCCCTGTGTGCGGGAACAGGGAAACTTGTGTTTCTCAAAGATGTAAGTTGCTCGCTTGCCTTGGAAAGACATCGGGCCGATTTGGTGAGGGGAACATCGCTTTCTCTTTTCAACGCAAATACTTCGACGTTACTTGATTCGTTGGTGTACGGATATGACGGATACAACGGCGTGATGGGGAATTTTCACATCGATCTGTACAAGTGGCTGTACGAGCATTATCGGGATGATCCGGCGGCGGCGCGCCGGGCAAGCGATTTTCTCACGCTCGCCGCAGTTACGGAAGCCCGGGCATATCCGGTGAATGCGAAGTATCATTGCCAATGCGTCGGCATTCCCATGTCGCTAACGACAAGAAGCAAAGATGTTTCTTGTTTGAACGAAAATGCGCGGCATGAGGTTGAAAGTCTCATCCGTTTGGAAGACGAAGTACGAAAAAGGTTGGGATTGAACAATTGGAGAGGAGAGCCTTTGCCTCCGGAGGATGTATAATGGATTCTATGAAAGAACAAATAAATGATGAAGCGGGGTTTTCCCTTTCTCGTACGAATCTCAGTCAGCAGGTGGCTGATCATCTGGAGGAAGTGATTCTCAGTTCTCCTTCTTCAATGGTCAGCGAGAAACTGCCATCGGAACAACAGCTTGCCAAAGAATATGCGGTGAGTCGTCCCGTCATTCGCGAAGCATTGAAACTATTGCAGGAACGAGGTCTTGTCACGTTGAGAAATGGATTGGGGGCGTTCATCACGAAACCGGCAACGAGTACGGTGTTCTCGGCGGTGAGCAGGATCATGCAAATGAACCATATCTCAGACAAGGACCTGACCCAGATGCGTGGCCTCATCGAGGTGAGTGCGGCAAAACTTGCGGCGCAGAATGCGACGGAAAAAGATCTTGGGAATCTTCGGGAGAACATGCGAAGGTTCAGCGACAAGTCTCTTTCCTTGAAGGAACGGGTCAGTTTGGACAGCCAGTTTCATCTCATCGTCGCCCATGCCTCGGGGAATGCGCTTCTGGAGATGTTCAATGAGGTCTTGATCTCCATGCTTGCGGATTACATGGGCAAGGGCGTGTTGATCGCCGGAGGAGTCGATGATGCCATTGCGCGACATCAGAAAATCGCCGAGGCCTTGTATGCCCATGATGTGGATGCTTCGGTAAAGGCAATGGAAGAACATATCGCATATTCCGAGCAGAATGTCGAACGGTTCGCCGCGCAATCGAAAAAAGGTGGAACGGGAAAGCGAACCAGAAAGGAGGAATGAGATGGCGAAATCACGGTTGATTGGGAGATATCCGGTCATCGGCATCAGGCCGATCATCGACGCGCGCGAGGGGATGCTGGACGTGCGCGCGTCGCTTGAGGGGCTGACGATGCGCATGGCGCGTCAGGCGAAAGAACTGCTGGAGTCGGAGGTGCGCTACAGCGACGGGGAGCCGGTGGAAGTGGTCGTTGCGGACACGACGATCGGGCGTGTGGCGGAGAGCGCGGCATGTGCGGAGAAGTTCAAGAGGCTGGGTGTGGACATCACGCTCTCCGTCTCTCCGTGCTGGTGCTACGGTTCGGAGACGATGGACACGGATCCGATGACGATCAAGGGTGTGTGGGGGCTGAATGCGACGGAGCGGCCCGGTGCGGTGTATCTGGCGTGCGTGCTCGCGGACTATGCGCGTAAGGGGTTGCCCGCGTTCGGGATCTACGGGGATTATGTGCAGGACTTCGAGGACGGGGCGATCCCCGACGATGTGAAGGAAAAGATCGTTCGCTTCGGACGTGCTGCGGTGGCGGCGGCGACCATGCGGGGGAAGAGCTACCTGCAGATCGGGTCCCAGTGTATGGGAATCTCCGGGTCGATGATCGACCCGGACTTCTTCGAGG
>JBAXYP010000034.1:0-11305 GCA_041670725.1 Sphaerochaetaceae bacterium | reverse complement strand
TTCCACGTCCAATTGGGTGAATTCGAGTTGGCGATCTCCTCGGGCATCCTCGTCGCGGTAGCAACGCGCGATCTGAAAATACTTGTCCATTCCCCCGACCATCAGCAATTGCTTGTACAACTGAGGACTTTGCGGGAGTGCATAGAACTTTCCCGGCCACAAACGGCTCGGAACGATGAAATCCCGCGCCCCTTCTGGAGTTTTCCTGACCAGCGTCGGAGTCTCTATCTCATAGAATCCCTCGTCGCAAAGGAAATTGCGGATCGAATGGACGAATTCATGGCGGAGACGGATACGATCCTGCATTCCCTGCGTCCTGAGATCGAGGAAGCGGTAGCGAAGCCGGAGATCCTCGTTGGGAACTTGATTCGGATCGTCGATGCGGAAGGGCAGGGGATCGCATTTGGAAAGAATTTGGATGCTTTCCGCTTTTACTTCGATTTCTCCGGTCGGCATCTCCTTGTTGATCATGTCATCCGGACGGGATCGCACGAGCCCTTGGACGGCGATACAGAATTCTTCTTTCAGTTGTCCGGCCGTTTCTTGCAATTGGGCGGACGCATCGTCGTCGACGACAACTTGGGTCACTCCGTACCGGTCACGGAGATTGATGAATGAAAGCGCGCCGTGGTTGCGATCGCGGAACACCCACCCGTTCAGGATGACGGTCTTGCCGCTGTCTTCTTTTCGCAACGCTCCGCAGGTTGTGGTGCGTTGCATAAATAGTTCTTCTGACATGTTGGATACCCTTCTTACAAAGTGAGTACAGTGTATCCACAACCATGGTAAAAAGCAATCTCAGTCGCTATTGCGGCAGTTCCCTGACCGTGTAGATTCCTTCTTGTTCATACTTGATCGCCTGAACCGCCGCCGAGGCGGCCGAAGTCGTCGTCGTATAAGGAATCTTCAGCCGCATGGCCGCGGTGCGGATATCGTCGTCGCTCCTTCGCGCATGAAAGCCCATCGGCGTGTTGATCACAAGATCGACCCGATGCGCATGCATCATGTCAACGATGTTTGGGTGTCCGTCCTGTACCTTAAGGACCACATTGCACAAAACGCCTGCGTCGAACAAATCACGGGCGGTACCGTGGGTGGCGAACAGATGGAAGCCGAGCTTCTGCAACTCTCTGGCGATGGGAATGATCGTCCCCCGATCCTTCTTGTTGACACTGATGACCACGTTTCCCGAAGTGGGAAGCTTGTTCCCTGCTGCGGCCTGACTCTTTGCGTACGCCTCGCCGAATGTCCGCCCCATGCCGATCGCTTCCCCGGTGGATCTCATCTCAGGACCGAGTACCGGATCGACGTTGGAGAACCGATCGAAACTGAATACCGCTTCCTTGATCGCCCAACCGGTAATGCACCGTCCTTCGGCGAACGTCCCTTCCTTTGGAACAAGTCCTTGGTCGACCAGATTCTCTCCGTTCCATACCTTGACGGCCGCTTCGACCATGTTTACTCCGCTCGACTTGCTGATAAACGGAATGGTACGGGAGCCGCGCGGATTGACTTCAATGATATACAGTTTGTCGTCCTTTGAAGCAAATTGAATGTTCATCAGGCCTTTGACTTGCAATTCTCTGGCGAGTCTGAGCGCCCATTCCCGCATCTGGGACAAAATGGAAGGAATAGCTTTGTAAGGAGGAAAGACCGCCGCGCTGTCTCCCGAATGGATGCCAGCCGCCTCGATGTGCTGCAGGATACCACCGATGTAAATGCTTTTTCCGTCGCTCACCGCATCGAGGTCGTATTCGAACGCGTCTTCCAGAAATTGGTCGATCAGCACCGGGGCTTTCGGAGTAATCTCGATGCCGCTGTGCTCCAGAAAGTCCTGCAGGCCGGCTTCGTCGTCGACGATGAACATTCCCCGTCCCCCCAGGACGAACGATGGGCGAAGCAGGACGGGAAATCCTACTTTGAGCGCTTTGGGAATGATCTCTTCCTTTGAATGTGCCGTCTGGTTGCCCGGATTGCGCAGACCGAGCTTTTTGACGACTTCGCTGAATCGTTCCCTGTCTCCCGCCCGATCGAGTCCGTCCAGACTGGTGCCGATGATATGAGCCCCCGCCACCTGAAGGTCGTCCGCCATATTCAGTGGCGTCTGGCCTCCGAGTTGCACGACTACGTTCCTCGTCCCTTCCAGACGCATGATCTCCTTCACGTGTTCCGCCGTCAACGGCTCGATGTACAATCGGTCGGAGATGTTGAAGTCGGTAGACACGGTCTCCGGATTGGAGTTGACCATGATGGTCTTTTTCCCCAGTTTCCTGAATGCCAAGGAAGAAAGCGTGCAACATGTGTCGAACTCCAACCCTTGTCCGATTCTGTTCGGTCCCGAGGCGAGAATGATGACGGCATCTTGTCCCAGGGGTTTCGTTTCATCTTCTTCCCCGTAGGTGGTATAGCAGTACGGAGTTAGCGCCTCAAATTCCCCCGCGCAGGTATCCACATGGTGGGCAACAGCAGTTACGCCTTCTTCGCATCGCATTCGGTAGACGTCCGCTTCTGTTTTTCCACAGAGCGTGGCGATCCTCTTGTCGCTCATGCCGTATCGCTTCGCCTCCAAGAGCGATTCCTTGGTCAACGGCTCCATAAAAAGGCGCTTGTCCATCGCCGCTTGACGCGCCAGAAGATCGAGGAACCATCGGTCGAATCCTGTCGTTCGGGAAAGCTCGGGAAGAATGGACGGACCTTTTTCGACGAGCATCGTATAGGCGCTCATCAATCGGAGCGGATGGGCACTGTGCAGGATGTGGTCGATTTCCTCACTGCTGTATTTCCCTTTCTCCCGCATGTCGATAAGTCCTTCAAAGTTTCGTTCACTTGCCCTGATGGCTTTGTTCAGCGCCTCCAGCGCCGTTCTTCCCAAGGAAAGCGCTTCTCCGACGGATCGCATCTGCGTTCCCAACGCACTGTAGGGAAGAGGAAACTTCTCCAATTCGAAGCGCGGCACTTTTACGGCGCAGTAATCCAACGCCGGCTCAAAGCACGAAGCCGATTTCCCGGTGATCTCGTTGACCACCTCGTCCAACGTGTAGCCGACGGCGAGTTTTGCGGATCCCCTGGCGATGGGAAAACCCGTCGCTTTGCTTGCCAGTGCGGAGGATCTTGAAACCCGCGGATTCATTTCGATAACCACCATCCTTCCCGTCTTTGGATCAACGGCGAACTGGACGTTGGAGCCACCGCAGTCGACACCGACGGCCCGCAGAATGCTGATCGAAGCGTCGCGCATCGCTTGATAGGCTCTGTCGTCAAGCGTCTGGATCGGCGCGATAGTGATGGAATCGCCGGTGTGAACGCCCATAGGGTCGATGTTCTCGATGGAACAGACGATGATCGCATTGTCTTTTCTGTCGCGCATCACCTCCATCTCGAATTCCTTCCATCCGATCAACGATTCTTCGACAAGCGCTTCGTGGACGGGACTGGTTTCCAACGCCCGTTCCATGCATTCATTGAATTCCGCATCGTCATGGGCTATGGAACCACCGAACCCGCCAAGCGTGAAACTCGGACGGATGATCACCGGATACCCGATTTCTTCTTTCGCACTCAGTCCTTCCTGTAGCGTATGAACCACTTCGCTTCGAGGGCTTTCCAGTCCTAGGGAACTCACCACCTGTTTGAATTTTCCTCTGTCCTCGGCGAGTTCGATGCTTTTGATGGATGCTCCGATGACTTGAACGTTGTATTTGTCCAGAAGCCCCTTGCGGGAGAGTTCCATCGCCAGGTTCAGACCGGTTTGCCCTCCCATCGTGGTAAGAATGGCATCGGGACGATCCCGCTGGAAAATTTGTTCGACGTATTCTGTTTTCAGCGGTTCCAGATAGATGTGATCGGCGATTCCCGCGGTGGTCTGTACCGTAGCGGGGTTCGGGTTGACGAGCAACACTTCGTACCCTTCTTCCTTGAGCGCCTTTACCGCCTGTGTTCCGCTGTAATCGAACTCACATGCTTGGCCGATGACGATCGGGCCGCTTCCGATCACCAGAATCCGATGAATATCCTCTCGCTTGCTCATTTTGCTGCTCCCATTTCAATGAACCGGTCGAAGATCCAGGATGCGTCGTGCGGTCCGGGGGACGCCTCGGGATGGAATTGCACCGATGCCACCCGCCTCTGCGCGTCTATCAGTCCTTCGATGGAACCATCGTTGGCGTTGGTGAGCCATATCGATGCAAAATCGGGAAGGGATTCCGGATCGCTCATGAATCCGTGGTTCTGGCTGGTGACGAACGTCTTTCCGCTAAGATGGTCGTACACTGGGTGATTTGCCCCATGATGCCCGAATTTCATTTTTATTGTTTTGCCCCCCAAAGCCCATGTGATGATCTGGTGTCCCAGACAGATGCCGAAAACTGGAACTTGTCCGATCAAGGTTTTTGTCATGGCGACGGCATCCTGTAACCTCGCAGGATCTCCCGGTCCGTTGGACAGAAACAATGCAGAGGCACTGGTGGAGAGGAAATCTTTTCGTGTGGCAGTGGCCGGCAACAGGGTCACCGCGATGTTCCGCTTGTAAAATTGACGGATGATGGACGACTTGATGCCGAAGTCCATCACTGCGAAACGGGCGTGGGGGGAAGAAGGGCAGATCCCATCCACTAAGGGATCCTTGACAATACGACCTACGGATACGCCTTCGATAAGGTTGCGTTCCGTAATCTGGGGGAACGCACGGAGCGATGAGAGCGCCTTCTCTCTCGTTGCTTCGGTAATCTCCCCGCCCGTAGTGAATATCATGCCGTTCTGGCTCCCATGGTTTCTCAGATGGAGCGTCAGGCTTCTGGTGTCCACGTCGGAAAGGAGCGTGACATGCTGCCCTTTCATATACGCATCCAATGATTGGCGTCCCTCGGGAAGCGGTCCTTGATAGAGATGGTGGACGATCATCGCCGTGGCTTTGACGGACGAACTTTCCGTAAAGATGGGGTCGCATCCGTAATTACCGATTTCCGGATAGGTCATTACGACCATCTGCCCGTTGTATGACGGATCGGTGAGAATTTCCTGATATCCCGTCATGCTGGTGTTGAAAACGACTTCCGAAATGGGTGTCGAAGCATTCTCGGAAGTTTTGTAACCGTATGCGGTTCCCGGCCAGTAGGTACCATCAGAAAGCAGGAGTATGGTGTGCTGCATATTTCCTCGCTAAATTGACGACACTGTATCGTAAATGGCAAAATTATGCAACATGCATTGCATGAAATTGCAACAACGCTCTAGGATTTATGTAAAAATGCAACATTTATGCAACAATCATACCCCTAGCAACTTTCCCGCGATGGAGAAATAGATGATCAGGCTCATCGCGTCGACGATCGTGGTGATCAACGGTGCGGCCATGATCGCCGGGTCGACGTGGATCTTCTTTGCGACAAGTGGCAGAATGCCTCCGATCAACTTGGCGAGTATAACGGTGAAAAACATGGTCAGCGATACGGTAAACGCGATCATGGAAGAAATGTTCTTGTACGTAATGACAATGCGTACATAATTTACCGCCGCGAGCGCCGCCCCAACGATGATGGAGACCCTCAGTTCCTTCCATACGATTTTCAACCAGTCGTGCGGAGAAACTTCCCCGACGGCAAGTCCGCGGATGATCAAGGCGGAAGACTGGCTGCCCGCGTTGCCACCGGTGTCGGTAAGCATCGGAATGAAGGTGACGAGGAGGGGGATGGCGACGAATGCATCGGTGAACCGTTCCAGAATTATCCCTGTAATCATGCCGCTGATCATCAAAATGAGGAGCCAGAGGATACGGTGCTTTGCCATTTCCATGACACTCGTCTTAAGATAGGGTTTTTCCGACGGTTGCAAAGCCGCCATCTTCTCGATGTCTTCCGTCGTTTCATCTTCCATGACATCCACGGCATCGTCGACGGTGACAATACCCACGAGGCGGTTCTCGGCATCCACCACGGGGAGTGCGACGAAGTCGTATTTGTTGAACAGGCGCGCGGCGACTTCCTGGTCATCCGTCGTGGCGACGCTGATGACGTCCTTTTCCATCACGTCCTCGACTCTTTGCTCGTCAGAGGCGAGAAGCAGGTCCTTGATGGACGCAGTCCCTTCCAGATGATGTTCCTGATCGGTGACGTAGCAGGTGGAAATCGTCTCCTTGTCCTTACCCGTGTGCCTGATTCTGTCGATCGCCTCCTTGATCGTCAGTTCCCGTTTCAAGTCGACGAATTCGCTGGTCATGATTGAACCGACACTGTCATCGGGGTATCGAAGGAAATGATTGATCATTTGCCGTGTTTCCGGCGTGGCGTTGCGGAGTACTTTCCTGACGATATTCGCCGGCAGTTCGCCGATCATGTCGACGGCGTCATCCACGGACAGATCCTCGATGATGGTGGACAATTGCTGGTCGTCCAGCGAGTTGATCAGTTGTTCCTGGTTTTCGATGGGGAGATTGGCGAATACATCGGCCGCCACCTCCTTCTCGAGGAGACTGAACCCGATCATCACCTGCGTCGCCGGCAAGGCACCGATAAAATCGGCGACGTCAACTTCGTTGAGATGGGTGAGTTTTTCTTTTAAATCTGCATACCGATGGTTTTCCGCATCGGCGATGAGTTCTTCTTTGTTGTACTGGTAATCTTGCATGGCTACCCCCTGGACGAAAAAATGGTGGGAGAAGCCGAATATGGATCACATGGGTGGCAAGCCACACAAGTGGTAATCCAGATTCGAACTTCTACTGCTCGGTTTCACGGAGGACCTCCTTGTGTGGAATCTGTTTCCTCTTACGGGGAAACGACACCTTTTTATAGCACCATTTGTGCAATGAGGCAACCCATTCAAAACAAATTGTTAAAGATCTATGATTGTTGCATTTGTATACGTTGTCCCGCAATTGCGCGAAATCTATCGATGATTTTTTTCACTGTCGGCGTGTCAATACAGGAAGAAAGCAGGTCGTATCCAACCTGCGTCCCGCCGGTTCTGTGATCATTCTTAATTTGGAGACCGTAATGGGGCGATAAGCATATCCCCTCCGGTCTCTGTCGTGACGCATCCTGATTTCCTTCCCCTCTCTCGTACGGTTTGTATGATTACTTGGACGTGGAGGAAGATCCTTTATCTTCTCTGTTGAGGCTTTTTAACTCTCTGGGCCATTCAAAAGAGTAAGTTTTCAGGTACTATATCTGGTGGATGATGAGCTTGCCATTGGTGATATCGATGCGAAGAGGAACATTGCCATCCTTATAGATATATTTCTCTCCGCTCTTATGCAGAGCAAAATCGCAGTCCATATTTCCTGTTGCAGAATCAAACACAAGTGAGAATCCCTCATTTTTCGGCAAATTTAACGTTATGTCCCCTACTGTAACATTTGAGGAAAAACTTTTAGGCATCTGGCTGCAGGAAACCTTTACGTTACCATTGTGATTTTTCAGATCTATAGCTTCGAATTTGCCACTGACATTAATATTCCCGACAGTAGTATTCATGTTCAAAATTTTAGCGTGTAATTCATTCCCATCGACTGCCCCATCGGTACAAGTGACAGAGATAACGTCGAAGTCTTGAGTTGGGCAGAATATCTCTAGATTTGTTGATCTAGAAATCCCCAAATTCGTTTTGTTTCTGTCGGTAATGGTAAGAACACCTTCCTTTACTGAGTACGTAAACAGCTTTCTATCTGGAATTTCTTTTGGAGCTAACTGCTTTATATGAATATGGTTGTCTTCGCTTTGAAGGAATTTGAGGTCACCTGAGATCCAGTTGATTTTAATGACAGTGATGGTATCCTCGACAGATTGCTCCTTTACAGAGGAAGCAGTTTCGTCTCCTTTGAGGCCACAACCGGACAATAACAAGCAAGAACTTAGAATGCCAGTCAGCAACATAGGTAAGATACGTCCCATATAAAAAGCTCCCTATCCTTTGACCACCCGTCGTTTCCCGCATGCAATCAGCAACATGATAATGGACAAAAATAAGATCAGTACAGTGCGGGACATCGAAACATATTCTTTGCTTATCCCGATAATAATGGGCGGGTGGTTGAGCATTAAATAGCAAAGGAACAGGAATATGATCTCAAAAGGTCTTGGAGACTCGGTAATTTCTCCGAGAAAAAATGCAAGTGCCGGTACGAAAAGGCAAAAAGTGAGACAAGCGCACAAACCTGAAAACTCTTTTTCAATTGCCATACGAACCAGGAGGGGAAAAGTAATTGTAATCGAAAAACAAACCCCAATAAGTAAGTTCAGTATGCCCTGATGCGAAAAAGCGCCGTTGATGCTTTTTAGACTCTGGACGACATGACACTGATATTCCCGACAGCCCATTTGAGAATAAACCATAAAGGACCAGCCAAATAAGAGTGGAAGCACAATATTCTGTGCTGTAGACATAGGGGCAAAAGCGGCTCCGCACCATAATCCGAACAAGCCGATCCACCAGAATTTCGGTCTTCCACGTATTGCCATCTTAAGCTCGATTGGGAGTGCCGAACTTATGCGAACCGTATTTTGTCTTTTGTCGGTGCATATCAGTTCCTTTTTTGCTCTCTGTTTCCGTACGTGCAGATTCCGCTCATGTTCCGGCATGATTACCATAGAGAGGACAACTGTACATAAACTGAACGCGCATAAAAGGATTTTATCTGTGAAAAATCTCCAAGATGGAACTAATCCGGTAAAAACAAGCGCAGGCAGATCCGGTGAATTTTGAATTGCGTCGCCTCCCGCCAATACCGTGAAACGCGCGGTATGTCCGATCTGCGGATATACCACGGAATCAATGCTTGCCTTTAGCCAGCCAAATCCTGAGAAATCGAAGATCCGAACCAACAGGTTGTCACTTCCAAGCACGCTGAATGTCAAAGTTGTAAGATACATGGTAAAAAACAAAATTGTTCCGATACCGTTTCCGGTTTGAGGGAAGCGTAATGTGATGCTTTCCAGAAGTACGGACATTGACGCACAAAACATAAGTCCGGGCAGTAAAGGCAGAAACGGTGTCAGAAAAGAATATGCCGATAACCTTTGATTTGGGAAACGAATGAATACCATCACCAAAGATCCCACAATGATGACAGCTAAAACAAAAAACAAAATAAAACAGTTGGACAAGAATTTACTGAATAAATAAGAAAACCTATTCATGGGAGATGTCCGAATCAATGACAAAACTCCAGTGGAATTGTCTCGTGAAATCGTGTTCTGGCAGTAAATCACTCCAACAAGCGGCAAAAAAATACCCATACAGGTCGCCGTTGCCATTGATATCCATGAGGGATCGGATGCCTGTGCAAAATATCTAGGTTCAATGACCATAGTTGTAACTGGAGAATTCAAGTTTGGGACAGCCAAAAATGTACCTAAAGCCGCAAGGGCTGTAAGTACGAGAAAAGAGAAATTCCTTATGCGATCTTTAAAGTCGTATCTTGCCCCATACCAAACGCTCGTCATAATGAGGTGCCTTCCAATGCATATAAACAGGCGTCTTCCAATGACGCATCCACTGGCTGTGCGTCCGGTGTCGGTTTGCAATTGCTGATCTGACGGACTCGAATGCCATCTTTTTTTTGAATCATGCCGCTTATACCGACAAATGTCTTTATGTTTTCCGCGGTCGACTGTAAATATTCCCAAACATGGCCATGTGCATTTGAAACAAGTTTCGATGGGGTTCCATCAAAAACAAGGGAACCCTCTTTCAGTATAAGGACTTTCGATGCTACCGCCTCGATATCAGAAATAATATGGGTTGACAGAATGACGATGCGGTCCTTTGCAACCTGAGACAAACAATTTCTTAAGGTAATGCGCTCCTGCGGATCAAGTCCTGTAGTCGGTTCATCGACGATCAACACTTTCGGATGCCCTAACAGCGTACATGCAATTCCGACACGCTGACGCATCCCGCCAGAAAACTCGGACAACCGCTTATTGCCCGTATCAAATAAATGCAAGATCCCCATGAGCTCGGGAATTTGTCGCTTTGCGTCCACTTTCGGTATTTTTTTCATCGAAGCCATGTAGCTGAGAAATTCAGCCGCACTTAAATTCGGATAAACCGCCACATTTTGTGGCAGATAGCCGAGTTGACTTTTCATGGTTTTCGGATTTCTTACAATATCTGATCCATTGAGCATGACAGTCCCGCTTGTCGGTTTTATCAATGTCGCCAAGATTTTGAGCAACGTAGACTTTCCTGCTCCGTTCGGACCGACTAAACCGATCAAACCCCCACTGCAAAAGGTACAATTAATTTGATCCAAAGCTTTCATTTTCCCAAATTGCATCGTAACGTGCTTAACGGTTAGTTCCATCACTTTTTACCTTCTTGGCGTTTGATGAAACGATTATAAAGGAGCAAACCTGTCGCTATGGCAATGGATAAGAACATCAGGAACACCCCATTGCCACTGCCACCGGGCTGTTCCCCCAGTACATAAAACCAAAATGGACTAATGGCATATAGGATTACCGCCAACATGGTACGCAATGCCTGGTGCTGACGAACGGGTGCTATTCGATCTTTTACCGTATCATCTTTATGTGCGTCTTCAGTCGTTGCGTTCTCTCCAGAACCTTCCACACAATCCGTTGCTTCGTTCGATTCGTTACCTTTAATCAGATAGTCGATACTGACACCAAACAGGTCGCTTAGGGCAATCAACTTCTCGGTTTCAGGATAGGCACTGTTGGATTCCCATTTTGAAATTGCCTGTCTTGACACTTCCATGATTTCTGCCAGTCTTTCTTGTGATATCCCTTTTCCTTTTCTTAAGCGCTGTAGATTTTCTCCAAAATTCATACACTTCTTACCTTGCTTATCTCCTATTATAATGTTGAGAACAGGGGACCCCACCACTTTTGTGTTGCTTTTTGTCAACTGCAGGTTGCATCCCCTGTTTTGATAAAGGTTTTGCCCAGCCATTTACCCTATGTGTCAAGGGGATGCAAAAGATATCTGCATTGTGTTGTGAAGTTATGGTTTCTGCGATGTAAATGCGATGCGGCCGCTGGTTGTTTCTAACTCCACATTGACGTTTCCTTCTCCTGCGTAAGTCTGCGGTACGTTGATCTGTCCCGACAAGCTTTTCACGTCGATATGGTAATCGGGTACAGCCTGAACCAAATCAAAATCGACGCCTCCGCTGGTGGATGCGATGTGGATCGTCCCTTTCGTCATGTCTGAGGAACCGGTAATACTGCCGCTGGTCGTGTGGAGGTAAAGATCGGAACCGTGGTATGCGTCAAAGGAAACGCTTCCGCTGGTGGAACCGATTTCTGTTTGGTTTCCACCGGTGAGGCCGGATGCATCGATCGCT
>JBAXYP010000033.1:0-11596 GCA_041670725.1 Sphaerochaetaceae bacterium | reverse complement strand
GCAGGCGTACGACCGCGGCGTGAAATTGATCGGCGCAACGGCCCATTATGCATCGAGTGACCTCGACCAAGGACCGATCATCGAACAGGATGTCGTGAGAGTGAATCATGAATTCACGCCCACTGGGCTCAAGGAAGTGGGAAAGGACGTGGAGCGGAGAGTTCTCGCCCGTGCCGTGTCGGCTCACTTGGAAAGCAGGATCATTTTGTGGAAAAACCGGACGATCGTTTTCGGACAGGAACGCTAGCTCAGCTTCTTCTTTTCCCGGTCATTTCGGTGACGGACAGGACATAGACGTTCGTCAAAAGCAAGGATTGAGGCGAATAGGTACGGCGAGCTGCCGATCCCGTCACGTGATCGAGTAGGAGGTCCAGGCATCGTTGTTTCTCTTCATCGTCCCGGACAATCCTGACATCCCCTTTTCCCATCAGACTGCGATAGGCGAAACTGTACGCGCAAGCATAGGAACCGATGATCAGTCCTTCGGGAACCTCAAGTTCAAAGGAAACGCGACTGTGTGCGGCAAAGTACGCCGCCTTACGTCCCCCCACGGCTCCGTGAAACGCCAACTCCACCAAACCGTCGATTTCCCTGTAGCCATAATTGACGGGAAACACCGCTATCCCGTCGTCATCCCGGAATGCGATATGGAGTGTCGTACCGTCCCGAAGGACATCCATGAGTTCCCTTCGTTCCTTCATCTCTCGTTTCTCAAGTCTCATGGGTTTCATCATATCATGAAAACGGGGAAGCTTTCTCTTCCCCGTTTTCCCAAGTCGTTTCCTTTGTCACTCCGCGTCGGATTCATCCTGCAAGGCATCGTAACCTTGTTCTCCGGTGCGGACCTTCACCACGTTCTTCACATCGTAAACGAAGATTTTCCCGTCTCCGATATGACCGGTGTACAAAGCTTTTACCGCAGAATCGATGACGGTGGACACGGGAACCTTGCTGACGACGATTTCCACCTTCATTTTTGGAAGCAACGTCATTTCCACGGGGACACCGCGATAGTACTCGCTTCTTCCCTTCTGCATGCCGCATCCCATGACGTGGGTGACGGTCATGCCGGTCACACCGATTTCGTTCATTGCTTTCTTCAGATCCTGGAACTTGCTCTGACGGGAAACAATCACGATCTTTGAGAACTTCACGCCCGCCGGTTTCTTCGGTGTGGTTTTGTCGATGACCGGAACGGACAGGGAGACGGGGGCGGGATTGCCGACATCTTCCATAATGTGGCTGAATCCGTTCGGAACGGCCGGCATGAAGTCGCTGTAGGCACCGGCGACAAGTCCGTGTTCCTGAAGATCGAGACCCTGAATTTCCTCATCCTTGCTGACACGCAGTCCGACCGTCTTGCGCAGGACATTGAAGATAACGACCATGCAGACGGTTACCCACAGGGCGACGGAGAGCACGCCGACGGCCTGAACGCCGAAGAATTTGAAGCCGTGGCCGTAGAACGCCCCCTGATCGACAGAGAACAACCCTGTCAACAGCGTCCCCAAAGCACCGCACACCCCATGTACGCTGATGGCACCGACCGGATCGTCGATTTTCATTCTCTTGTCGAAGAATTCAACGGAAAGGACGACCACAATGCCGGCGATGATACCGATAGCGGCAGAACCGGGGACGCTGACGGCATCACATCCGGCGGTGATGGCCACCAAACCGGCCAATGAACCGTTGAGCGTCATGGAAACGTCCGGCTTTTTGTAACGGATCCAAGTGAAGATCATCGTCGAGCAGGAAGCGCACGCAGCGGCAAGATTGGTCGTCACGAAGATGCGCGATGCGGCGACCATCGTCTCGTCTCCTGTCATGGAGACGGTGGATCCTCCGTTGAAACCGAACCAACAGAACCACAGGATGAACACGCCGAGGGCGGCGAGTGTAAGACTGTGGCCCGGAATGGCCTTCGGTTTGCCATCGGCGTCATATTTGCCGATGCGCGGCCCGAGGATCGTCGCCCCGACGCAGGCGGCGATGCCTCCGACCATATGAACCGCCGTGGATCCGGCGAAGTCATGGAAACCAACCTGGGCGAGCCAACCGCCGCCCCAAATCCAGTGTCCGCTGATCGGATAGACGAACAGACTGATAAGAAATGAATAAATGCAGTATGCACTGAATTTCGTCCGCTCCGCCATGGCTCCGGAAACGATCGTCGCGGCGGTCGCACAAAATACCGTCTGGAAGATCAGGTAGGCGTACGAGGGATACGAACCAGCCACCCCGTAATTTCCCCTGACAAACAAGTCGGGGACTCCGATGAACGACAACACCCCTCCGTCTTTGGTCACTCCGAACATCAGCCCGAATCCAAGGATCCAGAACGCCGGAGTCCCGATGCAGAAGTCCATCAGGTTCTTCATGATGATGTTGCCGGCATTCTTCGCTCTCGTCATGCCCGTCTCGACCATCGCAAACCCCGCTTGCATGAAGAATACCAGAGCTGAGGCGAGCAACACCCAAATCGTGTCAACAGATGAATACATACGTTCGTTCCTCCTCAGGAAGTGAAATAAAAAAAAGGCGGCGAGGGGACCCCCCACGCACGCCTTTGTACGCTTATACAGAAAGGGCGATGTGGAACTTACCACATCGCCCTTGATGATATGAGGATTGTATAATGCAAACGATGGTTTTCTGTCAAGGACCCCTGCGAAAAAAGTACGATGGAGTTATTGACCGAAATTCAACCCTTCAAGTTCGGGGTGGACGAACACACCATTGTCCCGTACGAGAACGCCGTCAAAGAAAATCTTCGCCTCGGCGTACCCTTCCCTCTGAATCTGCACGAGGTCCCAATGAACCGCAGAATTGTTTCCGTTGAAACAATCCTGATAGGATTGTCCGGGAGTGAAGTGAATCGACCCTTTGATTTTTTCGTCGAACAGAATGTTGTCGATCGGCACCGTGACCTGCGGATTGCATCCGAGGGAAAACTCGCCGATGTAGCGCGCGCCTTCGTCAGTGTCCAGCACCTTGTTGAGCAACATGTCGTCATCCGCATGCGCCTCGACGATCCTGCCATCCCGGAACACAAAGGAAACGTCACTGAAACAATGTCCCTGGTAAGTACTTTTGCAGGTATACGCGATCTTCCCGTTGACACTTTCCCTCAGGGGACAACTGTATATCTCTCCGTCAGGGATGTTCGCTTCCCCCGAACAGGGAATCCACGGCATCCCTTTCACACTAAAGGAGATATCAGTCCCCTTGCCGACGATCCGTACCTGATCGACCGTGTCAAGATAGGTTTTCGCCTTCTCCATCGCTATCCGCATCGCCGAATAGTCGACGTTCAGGCACACATCATAGAAATAATCCTCGAACTCCACCGTCGACATCCCCGCCTGCATGGCGAAGCTTTCCGTCGGATAACGAAGGACGACCCATTTGGTGTGGGGAACGCGCACCTGCATATGGACCGGTTGGTTGTAATAGGTGGAAACCAAAGCCGCCTTCTGCGGGACGGAGGCGAGTTCCCTGACGTTGGCGATTCCCCGGATGCCGATGAACGCATCCATTTGCTTCATCCGATACACGTCGGAATCCGCCCATGCACAAAGCGATTCCTTCGTCGCCCCCACCGTCATGGCTCGCTCGATCCGTTCGCTCCAGATGTTCACCAACGGATATGCTCCGGCACGGTAGACCGCCTCAATCAAGGCTTCGGCCATGCTGGTCGGAACATCCACCGCATTGATCAGACATTTCTCACCCGGCTTCAACGCCACCGAATGACGAACCAGAAGCTCGGCCAGCTTTTTCTCCCGTTGGTCACTCATCAGTTCCCTCCTTTTTCTGACAACGTACGATTTTCCCCGTCGCAGGATCGACAAACGAAATGCGCACGGCTCGAAGTCCGAACGGTTTTTCCACCGCACCACGGTACGTCGCGTCCCCGTCCAACGGATAACCGGACCACGCCATGTGGCACCGAATCTGATGCCGGAACCCCATGGTTATCGTACATCCGAAACGGTCTCGATCGTTGTCTTTTCCTAAATACCTGACGTCGGTCTCGTACCAAAGTCCCGTGGATTTCGCCTTCCACGAGGAAGGACACTCCTCGCTGACGGGACGCACCACCCTGGCCTTCTCCCCATAGGGACGAAACAAGCTTCTGATGAGATGGCGGCCTTCAGCAACGTTCCCGAACGGGAACGGAGGAAAGCCGACAGGAAGCTGGGCAAGCCTTCGGGACGAGACGGCGAGGTAATCCTTGACGATCTTCTTGTGCTCCTGCTCATCCCACAACGCGTCGAACACCCGTTGGGAACGGGCGATCAAGACCAAGCCGCTGGTAAGGGTGTCCAGACGATGGATCACTCCCCCTTCCCACGGATTCCGACCGATGTCAAGGATCTCGGGATATTCCTTCGCGACGCGAGAGAGGAGCGTATCCTTTCCCGGCGCGTCGCTCTTCAACGGAACAGTGGGAAGACCGGCCGGTTTGTCCGCCACCAGCCAATCCCTGCTTTCCGCTACGATGCTGTAGTTTTCCATATGCATCCATCATAGCAGAGACGAGAAAGAAGCGCCACATCCCTATCCGATCCGTAAAAACATGCCGTCCAATCATCGATGCAAAAACGACGGCGATTCCCTTCTTCCTCACTTGTTAAGGAAATCTCCGTACAAAGACGATTGTACGCCGCTATGCGCATTCATCCGCGCCATCTTCCCTTATGGTGTTTTTTCTTCCATCGCTTCCGGTGCATGTGCTATACTGCAACTATGCCAGTGCCAGAAATCCCCATCAACATGGACACCAGCCCGACCGTTATCCTGGACTTGATCTACCGGCTGAAGATCAAAGACGTGATGTCGGCGACGGTTATCACGGCAGCCAAAGACGACTCACTTCGTTCCATCCAAAACATCATGAAGGAGAAACACCTCACAGGGGTGCCCATCGTCCAAGGAAAACGACTGATCGGCCTGGTTTCGGTGGACGATATCATCAATGCACTGGACAAAGGATACATTGAGGATCCTGCGGGCAAACGCATGTCCCGGTCGTTGATCGTTCTTGAGGAGGACATGCCGATCAGTTTTGCCATCAGGTACTTCGACCGTTACCAGTTCCATCGTTACCCTGTGTTGAACAAGCAGAAAGAACTGGTGGGCATGCTGACCAGTCGGGACATCTCCCGTTCCCTTCTGCTGGAAATCAACCGTGAAGTGGAGGAGATGGAAAAACACAACGGTGTCCATAAGGAACTCGCCGATTTCGACGGTGAAGCCTATACCTACACCATTACGAAGAACGATTTCGAAAATGCGGGGTACGCATCGACGGAAATCAAGAAGAACCTGAAGAAAGCGGGGGTGCCCCCCCATATCATCCGGCGCGCCGCCATCGCCAGTTACGAGCTGGAGATGAACATCGTCATCCACTCCAACGGGGGAGAATTGATCGCGGAGTACAGCAAGGACAAACTGGTCATTACGGCGCGGGACACGGGACCGGGGATCCCCGACATCTCCAAAGCGCTCACCCCGGGATGGTCGACGGCCAACGAATGGATCCGTTCGCTTGGCTTCGGAGCCGGCATGGGCATTCCCAACGCAAAAAACTGCAGCGACGAATTCCACATCGAGTCCAATCCTAACGGAACGACGGTGGTGAGCGTCATATATTTGCATCCGCAACAAAAGGAGGAAACCTCATGACCGTACAGGATCTCGCAACGTTGTTCCAGCCATGCACCGTCCCGAACCCTGACGAGGCGATCGAAAACGCATACACCGGAGACCTGCTCTCCGACGTGATGGGCAACGCTCCGTCGGATTCCGTCCTCGTTACCGTTCAAGCACACAAGAACACCATCGCGGTGGCGTCTCTGGCCGGCATCAAGGCGGTGGTCGTCTGCAACAACCGCGCCGTACCCGCCGATATGCAAAGCGCGGCTGAGAACGAAGGCATCGCTATTTTCACCACAAACGAAAACCAATTCTTCACAAGTTACCAGGTGGCCGTCATGTTGGGAAAAGTGGATGCGCATCACGGTTGATCTGCACAACCACAGCTGTCTATCCCCATGCGCGGAGGATGATTTCACTCCTGCGTTGCTGTGCATTCAGGCAATGGAAAAAGGCATCCAAGCCCTTGCGCTTTCAGACCACAACAGTTGTCTGAACAACCCCGCATTCGCCGAAGTGGCTGCCGTATGCGGAATTCTTCCGCTCTTTGGCATCGAAGTGAACACCGTCGAGGATGTTCACGTGCTGGTTTTGTTCGAACGTCTGGAGGACAGCATGGAGTTCGGTTCCTATATCGATCACATGTTGCCGGACATCAAAAACGACCCGCACCTTCTCGGAAACCAACTGATCGTCGACGCGGACGGCAAAGTGACCGGCACCTTTCCCAAAAGCCTGATCTCCACCAGTGGCATCAGCTTCGAGGATACTATCGAGGAAGGGCTTTCCCGTGATGCATTGGTCGTGCCCGCCCACATCGATCGATACGCAAACAGCGTCCTCGCGAATCTCGGATTTCTTCCCGACCTTCCCTATTCAGCCGTGGAAATGATCCGTCCTGATCTGGATGCGGAGACATGGGGAAAAACCCGCATTACCGGCAGCGACGCACACTGTTTCGAGCAAGTCGGACGTCGTTCGTTTTCTCTGGAAGTGGAAGAACGTTCATTTCAGGGCATAAAAGAAGGCCTCCGAAGAGGCCTTGTCACATTGAAGGGACAGGCCCCTACTGGCGGCTCCCCCGAGAGAACAACCTGAGAATGTACAAAAACAAGTTGATGAAGTCCATGTAGAGGGATAAGGCGAAAATGATTCCCGCCTTGGTATACGTTGCTTCATCCATGTCGTATCCGTACTGGTCGTTGAACCGGACCAGCTTCTGGGTGTCCCACGCGGTCAACCCCATGAAAATAAACACGCCGATGAAAGAGAGAATGTAATCGAGTCCTGAAGACTTGAAGAAAAAGTTCATCAACGATGCGATCAAAAGTCCCCACAGGGAGACGATCAGATAATATCCCCATCCGTTCAAGTCCCGTTTCGTCGTCATCGCGTAGACACTCATTCCGGCGAACATCAGCGTCGCGGAAAGGAACGCCTTGTAGATCGTTCCGATCTGGTAAACGTAAAACAGTGTGCTGAACATCACGCCGTTGAGCACCGCATAACCGAAGAACGCGCCGATGGCGCTTCCCTGGCTCATTGAGTCCAATCTTGCCGAAAGGAAAAACACCAACGCGAACTGGGCGATCACCAACAGGATGAACCCGAACGAACTTCCCAGCAAAGCTTTCATCAGGCTCGGGCTTGACGCGACGACATATGCGACGCCGGCGGTCACCGCTAACGCGGCGGTCATCCACAAATACACGCTCTTGATGATCCCCTGCTCCCTCGCTGTGACATTGCGAAGCATTTCCGCTCTTTGTTCCTGCATTCCTTCCTATCTCCTTACATAGCATAATGTGGTGGTTTTTTCCGGTTTCGTCAACAATGATACGCTTCAGCAAAGCAAACGAAAGGAAATTCTTTCACCGGACGATGGGGAATCGACAACGATGCATTGCAAACCGGAGACCGTATAAAACCGCACGCCTACGATCATCCCTGTAGTTCCTGTCATCGAAACGACGCTTTTCGCGATGTGGATGCCAACGGGGAAAACTCATTGGACGAGAAGCCGCCATGACGGCCGCATGAAAGAAACATCGCAAGCATCGCCACGAATCGGTCAGCGAGCGGGCCAGTTCACCCGTTTTTTTACCCAGCGTCCGATACGGAAGAAACGATATCTGCAAAGGCAATCCGCCGCATCCCCCACCAAATAGGCAAGCCACAGCCATCTGATCGCAAGATGCAGAAGAACGGTGACAAGAAGCGCGTACGGTACTTGAAACAGCCATTGGCTGACCAAAGCGGAAAACAGGATCGGCCGTGTGTCCCCGCTACCGGTAAACGCGGCAGTAAAACCACTCATCACCGACTGGCAAAGCAAGCACGGAGCAAAAATACGCATCAGCAATACCCCTTCCTTTCCCGGTGCCGCCCCTCCGAGAAAGAGAGAAAGAAGCGGGGAAGGAAGAAACCACAGCAACAAGGCAAGCACTATGGTGACCAGCGTGCAATCGAAACTGGTCAGCCGAACCGTCATACGGGCGTCTTCCTCCCTCTCGGCGCCCAGACAGTGGCCAACGATGATGCCGCTCCCCATGGCGACTCCGTTGCTAGGTACGACGGCGAACTGATAGATTCTCGTGGCTACCCCGAGAATGGCGATCGCCTCCGTACCGTAGGAAGACACCAGCTTAATCACGATGAAGTTCGCCATGTTGCGCATAAGCAGGTTCATTCCGGACGGCAGGCCGATCAGCATCAACTTTCGGTCAATCTCCCGATGCAAATGAATCATATCGCGAAGACGCAACGTAACGGGAGCCTTTCCTGAGAGAAGCAACGCGAAACCGACGACGAAACTGAACGAGATGGAAATGACGGTGGCCCATGCCGCACCGGCGATGCCGAGCGACAGGCCGGGAATGTTCGTGCCGGGGACGGTCGCGAACATCATAACGGGATCGAGGACAAGGTTCAGGACGCTCGCGAATATAAGCAGGCGCATCGGCGTTCTTGCATCCCCCGTACACCGGAAAATCGTATTGACCGTATAGGAAGAAAAAAACACAGGAAGGAATGACAGGCGGATCACCCCGTAGGAGAAGCCGTAGCGGATAACATCCGCGTCGGTGGAGAAAAACCGGTAGAATGCGGGAAGCAGCACGATCATCAAGGCGGCTCCAACGACGGCAAGCACCACCTTGAAGACAAGCGTTTCCTGACTGATCAATCGAGTCCGCTCGCGATCCCCCGTTCCCCATGCCTGACTGATCATCGATACGCTGCTCGCACCTACGATCTCGTTGAGAATGTCGAGAACCCAGAAAACGGTAATGAACAGCGTCGCAGCCGCCACCGCCTTGCTGCCGATCATGCCGATGAATACCATGTCGACCATATCGTACAACGCCTGACAGAGGAATCCCCACATCGTCGGCAACGACATCCGCCGTATTTCCTTCTGCAAACGTTCTCGTCCATCCATAGCCCCATGACTGTACGTCATCGATCCATGCTATGCAAGCCAAAGCGAATGATGATATGATTTCTTCCATGAAGCGGCTTGTTTTTTGCGCCCTTGCCATCATGATGCTTGTCGGTTGCGCCTCCATCAGCAAGGAGGACCCCGCCGTTTTGAGACAACAGCAGGATGAAGCGCTCCGCGCCGCCCTCAAGCAGGCGTCGGACAAAGTACCGGCTACGCTGTTCTCCGAAACCACGACGGACGAGTTTCTCCCCGGCGGCGCCGATGTTCTGTCCCATCAGAAAGAGGTTCCGCTCATGCAAACCAATCTCGTTACGTATCGCACCTTATGTCAGAATGCGTTCCGCACCACGCTCCTTGAAATGCCCGACGTGATCGAGCGGATCGCCGAGCAGATGGAAATTCCCGATCCCAAAGCCTTGATCGACAAGAGCGACGACAGCATGTCCGTCCTGTTGTCCGAATCCTATGCGACGGTCCTGAAAAAGGAAATCGGTTTGCGTTTGGAGGACGAACTGACTCAGGCACGGACAGTCCTCGACCGTACTATGGAGGACTACCGAATCTGGGACAAAGGGAAGACGAAACTCGGGCGGACGTCGTTGCCGTCGGTAAGCGCTCCCTCGATGCAGGCGTATACCGATCTGTTTTTCACGACGTACGTCGCCTCGTTGCAAACCCAGGAAATCGATGTACGTACGACGCCACGGTTGGAAGGAACCGGTTCGTTGTATGAATTCTTCGCACGGGAAAAGGCAGGAAAGCGATGACGTTGTTCGAGAATCAGGACGGACAGCCGGATCTGAAAAATCAGCCGCTCGCATTCCGTATGCGACCGCGAACGCTTGACGAATATATCGGTCAGGACCAGATTGTCGGCAAAGGAAGATTGCTCAGACGCGCCATTCAGGCCGATCAGCTATCAAGTGTCATTTTCTATGGTCCGCCGGGAACGGGAAAGACTACATTGGCACGGGTCATCGCAAATACCACGAAACGGCACTTCTCCACATTGAATGCCGTACTTACCGGAGTCAAGGAACTCAGGGAAGAGATCAGCGAAGCGAAAAACCGCATGGATCATTTTGGACAGGGGACGATCCTGTTTGTCGACGAAGTGCACCGTTGGAACAAAAGCCAGCAGGACGCACTGTTGCCTTGGGTGGAGAACGGTACGGTAATCTTCATCGGCGCTACGACGGAGAATCCGTTCTTCGAAGTAAATGCGGCACTGGTCAGCCGCAGTAGGATTTTCCAACTGAAAGCGTTGACGGACAAGGATCTCTTCGCCATCGCCCGTCAGGCACTTTCCGACGAGAAACGAGGATACGGCGTCTATACGGTCAGATTCGAGAAAGGCGCGTTGGAACATTTGGTGGAAGTGGCCAACGGCGACGCACGCTCGCTTCTCAACGCACTGCAATTGGCGGTGGAAACGTCCGTCGAGCCGTTTCCTCCCCCGAAGGGACAGGTCATCGTCATCACCAGGGAAGCGGCCGAGGAAAGCATCCAGCGAAAAGTGGTATTGTATGACAAGGAAGGCGACTATCACTTTGATGTAATCTCCGCCTTCATCAAAAGCATACGAGGCAGTGATCCAGACGCATCGCTGTACTGGTTGGCAAAAATGGTCGCAGCCGGCGAGGATCCGCGGTTCATTTTTCGACGCATGTTGATTTCCGCCTGCGAGGACGTCGGCCTGGCCGATCCCAACGCCATCGTCGTCGTACAGGCGGACGCCGACGCGTTCGATCGCATCGGTCTGCCAGAGGGAAGGTTTCATCTCACTCACGCCGCCCTTTATCTTGCCACGGCACCCAAAAGCAATTCCGCACTGGCGTTTTTCGACGCATTGAAAACCGTCGAAGAGGAAAACGCCCAGAGCGAAGTGCCCAACCATTTACGGGATCCGGGACGGGATGCCAAAGGATTCGGGCATGGGGAGGGGTATCTGTATCCCCACGCCTACAAGGACCACTGGGTTGCCCAGCAGTACCTCCCCGCCTCCCTCCAAGGCAAGCTGTTCTACCAGCCGGGTACGCTCGGTTACGAGGCGAAGATCCACGATCAGGTGCAGGAACGTCGGGAAGAGCAAATCGAAAACGCGGCAATCGACGCGACCGCAGGGGAAAACCTGACGTTCAGTCCCGGGGACAAAGAACGGGAACGATGGGTGCAACGCACCATGGGAGAACGCGGCGCCATGCTGAAGACGATCCGGGATCTGATGTATGGAAACCTGTCGTTCCATCGCAACGACCGGGTCCTTGTGCTTAACGGAGGATACGGCCTATTGGTCTGGCCCGCGTTCAAGGCGACACCCGAAGGCTTGGTCATCGTGCAGGTGGAAAGCGTCGAGGAAGAAGAATACCTCGGGCACGTTGCATCCGTTCTGGACGAACTTGCCAGACCGAAGATTCTCCGCCTTCCGAGTGAGCAGGTCTTCGCCCATCTTGAAGAAGGGATGCTGTTTGAAAAGGTCATCGGGAGAAACGT
>JBAXYP010000032.1:0-11627 GCA_041670725.1 Sphaerochaetaceae bacterium | reverse complement strand
CATGCCGGCGATCTCGCTGGTCGGAGCAAGCATTTCCCTCATTCCAGGACCTCCCTTTGGCCCTTCGTATCGGATGACGATCACGTCATCGGGATGAATCCTGCCGCCGAGAATCGCCTCGGTGACGTCCTCCTCGCTTTCAAAAACCCGCGCCGGGCCTTGGTGCCGGAGCATTTCCGGGGCGACGGCCGAACGTTTGACAACGGCTCCGTCGGGAGCAAGATTACCCTTCAGGACGGCAATGCCACCTGTTTTGCTGTACGGATTTTCAAACGGTCTGATGACATTCGCATCATAGTTTTTCGCTTCCCCGAATTCCTCGCCGATCGTTTTGCCGCTGACAGTCTTCACGTCGCGACACAACAGCTTCCCTTTGTCCAGTTCCTTCATCACCGCCATGACACCGCCCGCCATATTGAGATCCTCCATGTGATCCTTCCCGGCCGGGGCGAGATGACAAAGATTCGGCGTATGGTTGGAAATATCGTTTGCCATAAAAATATCCAGTTTGATGCCCGCCTCATGGGCGATGGCGGGAAGATGAAGCATCGTGTTGGTCGAGCATCCCAACGCCATGTCCACCGTCAATGCGTTGCGGAACGCTTCTTGCGTCATAATATCGCGCGGTCTGACGTCCTTTTTCAGCAACTCCATCACCCTGTATCCGGCTTTCTTGGCCAGCCGTTCCCTTTCCGAATAGACAGCGGGAATCGTCCCGTTTCCGGGAAGGGCGATACCGATCGCCTCGCACAGGCAGTTCATGCTGTTGGCGGTGTACATGCCGCTGCAGGACCCGCAGGTCGGACAGCATGCATCCTCCCACGCGCGGACCCCAGCCTCGTCAAGAGTCCCCGCGGTATACTTGCCCACCGCCTCGAACATCGTCGAAAGACTCATCCCCCGCTTATCCCCTCCCGGGACGTGCCCGGCAAGCATCGGGCCTCCGGAAACGAAGATGCACGGGATATTCAATCTGAGAGCGGCCATCAGCATTCCCGGAACGATCTTGTCGCAATTCGGTACGAACACCAGAGCGTCAAACGGATGCGCGGTGGCCATGATCTCAACGCTGTCGGCGATCAACTCACGGGAACAGAGGGAGTATTTCATGCCGGTATGTCCCATGGCGATGCCGTCGCATACCCCGATGGAAGGGAAGGCGACGGGATTTCCGCCCGCTTCCCGAACCCCGGCTTTCACCGCATCCACGATACGTCGCAGTCCGACATGACCGGGAATGATCTCACTGGTGGAATCCACAACGCCGATCATCGGCATGGACAGTTCCTCCTCCGTCCATCCGAGAGCCTTCATCAACGAACGATGGGGAGCTCGCTGGACCCCCTGCGTAACCACATGCGAACGCAATTCCATACTTACACCCTCCGGGCGACCTGATCGCCCATCTCTTTTGTACCGACTCTCTTCATGCCGTCGGTGAAAATATCGATGGTTCGGTATCCGTCATCCAACGTCCTGCCTACCGCCTTCTCAATAGCCTCCGCTTCCTTCTCCATACCGAACGAATAGCGAAGCATCATCGCCGCGGATAGGATCGTCGCAAGCGGATTGGCGACGTTTTTTCCCGCAATGTCCGGGGCGGAGCCGTGGATCGGTTCGTACATGCCGAGCGTCCCCTCTCCGAGGGAAGCCGACGGCAGCATGCCGATGGAACCGGTAATCTGACTCGCTTCGTCGGAAAGAATGTCCCCGAACATGTTACAGGTGACGATGACATCGAACTGCTTGGGATTGCGGACCAATTGCATCGACGCGTTGTCCACGTACAGATGGTTTACCTTCACCTCCGGGTACTCGGAAGCGATACGCTCCACGACGGACCGCCACAACTGGCTGGAGGCGAGAATGTTCGCTTTATCCACCGAAGTGAGGATCTTCCGCCGTTTCATCGCGATCTCAAAACCTTTTCTGACGATTCGCTCGATCTCATATGTCTTGTATTCCATCGTGTCAAACGCACCGTCGGCCATCGTGCCGCGCCGGCCAAAGTAAATGCCTCCGGTCAGTTCCCTGACCACCATCACGTCCAATCCGTCGCCGACGATCTCGTCCTTCAGAGGGGAGGCGCTCTTCAGCTGGGGATACATCATCGCGGGACGGAGATTGCAGAACAACCCCAGTCCCTTACGAAGTCCCAACAACGCCTTTTCCGGACGAATGGAAGGATCGACATGATCCCATTTGGGACCGCCTACAGCGCCAAGCAACACGCTGTCGCTCGCCTTGCAGGCGGCAAGCACCTGTTCGGTCATCGGCACTCCGTACCGATCGATGGAACAGCCGCCGAACGGATACGCCGTGCATGCAAACGCATGTCCGTATTTTTCTCCGACGGCATGGAGCACCTTCACCGCTTCGTCGACGACATCGGGCCCGATGCCGTCTCCGGGAACCATCGCTATCACTTTCTTCATTTTTTCGCCTCCTTGCGCATGTATCCGGCCAATCCGCCGGCGGCTATCAGATCCTGCATGAACGGAGGGAACGGTTCGGCCGCATACCGTTTGCCCGTCGTTTCATCGATGATTGTCCCCGTGGAGAAATCCACTTCGACGACATCCCCATCCCTGATACCGTCAACCGCATCGGGACATTCCAGAATCGGGAGGCCGATGTTCAAGCTGTTGCGATAAAAAATGCGTGCGAACGTTTTCGCGATGACACAGGAAACGCCGCTTTCCTTTATGGCGATCGGAGCGTGTTCTCGGCTTGAGCCGCATCCGAAGTTTTTGTCCGCAACGATGATGTCACCTGACTTGACGCGTTTGACGAAAGTCTTGTCCAAATCCTCCATACAGTGAGACGCCAGCTCTTTCGGATCGCTGGTGTTCAGATACCGCGCGGGAATGATCACGTCGGTGTCGACGTTCTCCCCATAGCGGAATACCGTTCCTTTCGCTTTCATCATGTTGCCTCCTGGATCGTTGCCGGATCGGTGATGTATCCCGTCACCGCGGATGCCGCCGCAACCGCGGGGCTGGCGAGATACACTTCGCTTTTTACATGGCCCATGCGCCCCACAAAATTTCTGTTGGTGGTGCTCACCGCCCGTTCCCCTTCGGCGAGAATTCCCATGTACCCGCCGAGACACGGCCCGCAGGTAGGCGTCGAGACGGCGCAACCCGCGTCGATGAAGATGTCGAACAGGCCCGCATGCATCGCTTCCTGCCAGATACGCTGCGTCGCCGGAAGGACGATGCACCGGACCCCTTCGGCTACGGTCCGCCCCTTGAGAATTTCTGCGGCCGCTTGGAGATCTGAAAGCCTGCCGTTGGTGCAGGATCCGATCACCACTTGGTCAATTTTCACGCGCGGCATGTCATCGAACGTATGGGTGTTCTCCGGCAAATGGGGAAAGGCCACGGTGCTCTGCAACGCAGACAGATCGATGTCGTACGTTTTTTCGTAGGCGGCGTCCGCATCGGCGGCATAGAGCACGGGATCTTTCGCACCATGCTCCTTCAGATACGCGACTGTTTTCTCATCGACGGGGAAAATACCGTTCTTCGCCCCCGCCTCAATGGCCATGTTGCAGACGGTGAACCGATCGTCCATGGAGAGGTTTCCGATGCCCTCTCCGGTGAACTCCATCGATCGATACAGCGCTCCGTCCACGCCGATCATCCCGATGATGTGGAGAATCAAATCCTTTCCGCACACGTACTTTCTCATTTTGCCATGCAGGTTGAATCTGAGGGCGGCAGGCACCTTGAACCAGTCCCTCCCCCAACTCATCCCGCATGCCATGTCGGTCGATCCCACGCCGGTGGAAAACGCACCTACGGCGCCGTAGGTGCAGGTATGGCTGTCGGCCCCGATGATCAGATCCCCTCCGCTAACCAGTCCTTGTTCCGGCAGGAGGGCGTGTTCCACACCGACTCGCCCCACTTCGTAATAATGGGTGATGTCCTGCGCCGCAGCGAATTGTCTGAGACATTTGCACTGCTCGGCCGCCTTGATATCCTTGTTCGGCGTGAAATGGTCGGGGACCAATGCGATCCTGTCTTTGTCGAACACCCTGTCCTTGCCGAATTTGGGGAACTCCCGGATGGCCACGGGACTCGTGATGTCATTCCCGAGCACGAGATCCAGGTTCGCCATGACCAACTGTCCAGCGTGAACGCTCTCCAAATTGGCATGACGCGCAAGAATCTTCTGTGTCATTGTCATTCCCATGTTAATTTGCTCCTCCGATGCTTTCCACACCGTTTTTGATCAAAAAATACTCTATGCTGTCAACCAAGGCGAGCCAGCTTGCCTCGATGATGTCCTTGCTCACCCCGATGGTCGACCAACTTTCCTTGCCGTCCGTCGATTCGATCAAGACCCGCACCTTGGATGCGGTCGCCTCGGAAGCGGACAGGACTCTGACCTTGTAGTCGGTCAAGTGCACCGCTTTCAAGGTAGGATAGAACGGCTCAAGGACCTTCCGCAACGCCTTGTCCAACGCGTTGACCGGACCTTCTCCTTCCGCCGCAGTGATCGCTGGCGTATCGCCCACCAAAACTTTCACCACCGCCGCATGGCTGTAACCGCTTTTCGGATCGGCGTACGGCAGGCTCCCGATCGTCTGGTAATGCACCAAGGAAAAGAACGGCCGATATGCCGCCAAATGCCGGCGGATGACGAGGTCAAAAGAACTTTCCGCCCCTTCGAACTGATATCCGTTCGCCTCAAGGTTCTTCAGCTTTTCCATCAGGACGATCGTCTGTGGGTCGTCCTTCTTCGAATCGGGCAAAACCGTTCGGATACGATCCAACATCAAGGCTCTTCCGGCGACTTCGCTCATCAGAAGCCTGCGTTCGTTACCGACCACGCCGGGGTTGACATGTTCGTATGTCTCCGGGTTCTTGCTCACTCCGTCGATGTGCATGCCGCCTTTGTGGGCAAAGGCGGAAGAACCGACGTACGGCATCGAATGTGGAATCGCCACGTTGCTGATCTCCGCAACTTTCCGGCACACCGGAGTAAGAAGGGAAAGCGGCTGTCCCTGCATGCAATCGTATCCTTTCTTCAGGACAAGATCGGCGATGACGGTGGACAAGCAAGCGTTGCCGCATCGTTCCCCGTAGCCGAGGAGCGTTCCCTGTACCTGACTCGCCCCCACATCCACCGCGGCGAGGGTGTTTGCTACGGCACATCCACTGTCGTCGTGGGAATGGATGCCGATGGGACAGGAAAATGCCTCTACCACGGATCGCGTCACCTTACCGATGGTATCCGGAAGCATTCCGCCCCTCGTTTCGCAGAGGATCAAGGCCAAAGCCCCTGCATCCTTTGCCGTCTTCAGGCACGCCAACGCATACTCCCTGTCCTGTGCGTATCCGTCGAAGAAATGCTCTGCGTCGAAGAAGACCTTCCGTCCCCGAGCCGATAAAAAGGCCACGGAATCGTGAATCATCGTAAGATTCTCTTCCTTGGTCGCATGAAGGATTTCCGAAACTTGGAATGACCAACTCTTGCCGAACACCGTCACGTATTCGGTCCCCGCTTCAAGCAACGCGTTGAGATTTACGTCCTCGCTGGCGGATTTTCCGCGACGACGAGTGGAACCAAAGGCGACCAGTTTGGCGTGTTCCAACCTGAGATCCCCCGCCGCTTGGAAGAATTCCTGATCCTTCCTGTTGCTTGCGGGATTTCCCGCTTCTATGAACGCTACGCCGAGGGTATCCAAGGCGGAGGCTATCTTCAGCTTGTCCTCGATGGAAAAGCTGATCCCTTCCCCTTGGCTTCCGTCGCGGAGCGTCGAATCGTACACGTCGATCTTATTCATGTTTTCGTTTGTCCGAATGTTCGTAAAGCATGTCGTTGGGGAAACTCATCGTACTGTCCGAAGCACTCATACCGCCTCCTGCGGGAAGTTGCGACGCGTCCTCCATATGGTTTATGGCCGAGAGACAGGAAAGAATCGAAGCTTCGATGACGTCGGTGGAAACGCCTCGTCCCCGGTAGAACCCCCGCCCGTCGGAAATTTTCACCAGTACCTCGCCAAGGGCGTCGCGATGTTCGGTAACGGCCTGCAATCCATATTCCTCCAAGCTGAACGGATGCTTGATGATCTTCTCGACGCAACGCAAAGCGCTGTACACGGGTCCCGTTCCGAACGCCACTTCCTGACAATTCTTCCCGTCTTTCTGGAGCGTCACGCATGCGGTACTGGTAATGGTATTGCCGCTGTTGACCACATAGTTCACCAGTTTCCATGCATGAGGATTCGGTTTCTGTCCGTTCTCAACCAATGCGATGAGATCACGATCTTCAATAACCTTCTTCCGGTCGGCAAGCTTCTTGAAATCCTCGAACAGATGAGTCATTTGCTCGTCGGAGAGGTGATAGCCAAGTTCTTCCAGCCGTTTGCGCAAGGCATGCACCCCACTGTGCTTACCGAGAATCAAGGTAGTCTTCTGCACGCCTACGGACTCCGGCGTCATGATTTCGTACGTACGGCTGTTGGCCATCATCCCATGTTGGTGGATACCGCTTTCATGAGCGAACGCGTTGGCGCCGACAATCGCTTTGGACGGATTGATCTTCACGCCGGTGATTGTGGAGAGCAACCTCGCCGACGGATAGGTCTGCTCGGTATGGATACCCGTTTCAAACGGGTATTCGTCTCCGCGGGTACGGACATTCATCACCAGTTCTTCCAAACTGGCGTTCCCTGCCCGTTCGCCGATGCCACAGACGGTGCACTCCACCTGTCTCGCCCCCGCAGCCAACGCGGAGAGGGAATTCGCCACGGCCAAGCCAAGATCGTTGTGACAATGACAGGAAAGCACAACGTTTTCGATTCCGTCGCATTTTTCCCTGACGGTCTCGAACATCGTCCTGATATCCTCGGGCGTCGCATATCCGACAGTATCCGGCAAGTTGATCGTCGTCGCGCCAGCCTTGACAACCGCCTCGACCACACGGCAGAGATAATCAAGATCAGTCCGCGTGGCATCTTCACAGGAAAATTCCACATCGGGGCAGAGGTTCCTCGCATAACGCACCATGTCCACCGCCTGCTGGAGAGCGTGTTCCCTGGTCATTTTCAGTTTGTACTGCAGATGGAGGTCGCTTGTAGCCAGAAACGTATGAATCCTCGGATGTTTGGCGAGTTTCACCGCTTCCCACGCCGCATCGATGTCTTTCGTCAGCGCACGGGAAAGAGATGCAACCACGGTATCGTCGACCACGGCCGCAATCTCCTTCACGCTCTCGAAATCTCCGGGGGATGCGATGGCGAAACCTGCTTCCAGGATGTCCACTCCCAAGAGCCGTAGCTGTCGGGCCATGCGGAGTTTCTCCTCAAGGTTCATGCTGTAGCCAGGAGCTTGTTCTCCATCCCGAAGTGTCGTATCAAATACAAAAACCCGTTCGTTCGCCATGTTTTTCCCCCTTCCTTATCTTTAGTTTTTCTTCAGCCAGCTCATCAACGAACGCAGGCGATCGCCGACTTCCTCCAACTGGCTTGTCTGTTCCATTCGCTTGGTCGCGTTGAAGTACGGTCTGCCCACCTGGTTCTCAAGCAACCAATCACGAGCAAACGAACCGTCCTGAATCCTTCCGAGGATTTCCTTCATCGCATCCTTGCTCTGTTGGTTGATCACCTTCGGCCCCGACACGTAATCCCCGTACTCCGCCGTATCGGAACAGGAGGCGCGCATCAGTGTCAATCCACCGCGGTTGATCAGGTCGGTGATCAATTTCATCTCGTGGCAGCATTCGAAGTACGCCATTTCTGGCTGATATCCGGCGGCAACGAGCGTATCAAATCCCGCCTTGATCAAATGGGAAACGCCACCGCAGAGCACCGCCTGCTCTCCGAACAAATCGGTCTCCGTCTCTTCTTTGAAGGTCGTCTCGAAAATTCCCGCCCGTCCGGCGCCAAGTCCTTTCGCATACGCCAAGGCGACATTCTTGGAATCCCCGCCCGGATCCTGATGCACCGCGATCAGGCACGGAACGCCCTTGCCCTCCTGATACTGACTGCGAACCGTTGCCCCGGGGCCTTTTGGTGCAATCATGATGACGTTGACGTCAGATGGCGGGACGATTTGTCCGTAATGAATATTAAATCCGTGGGCGAACGCCAAGTATTGTCCTTTTCTCAGGAACGGACCGATGTCGTTGGCGTACAGTTTCGACTGTTTCTCGTCGTTGACCAGAATCATGACGATGTCGGCCTTCTTTACCGCTTCCGGCGTGGTGAGGACCTCAAATCCATCCTCTTCGGCACGCTTCCAACTTTTCGACCCCTTGTACAGTCCGATGATCACATGCACGCCACTTTCGTGAAGATTCAACGCATGGGCATGTCCCTGGTTGCCGTACCCGACAATGGCCACTGTTTTTTCCTCGAGTTTTCCAAGATCAGCGTCAGAGTCATAATACATTTTCGCACTCATTTTCTTGCTCCCAAAAACGATATTTGCTAGAGGCCATACGGCTCCTATCGAAAACCAAACTCATTCGTCCACCACGCCGAGTTCCATCTGCGACGACGCTCCGCGTCCCAACGCAGTGATGCCGGTCCGTACCAATTCGACGATGCCGTATTCCTTGGCAAGATCGATGAACGACGCGATTTTGTCGAGACTCCCGGTAATCTGCAACGTAATGGCGGTACTTGCCACATCTTCCACCTTGGCCTTGAAAATTTCGGCGAGCTCGATGATGTGCGTACGGGTAACCTCCGTGGTGGCGATCTTGATCAGCACCAGTTCCTTTTGAATGGAAGCGTCCTGCCGCATCTCCGCCACATTGATCACATCCACCAGTTTTTCCACTTGGTGCTTGATCTGCTCGACGACCTCCCTGCTCCCCGTCACCACGATGGTTATTCGGGAGATTGACTCGTCCTGCGTTTCCCCAACTGAAAGGCTATCAATATTGTAACCCCTTCTGCTAAAAAGACCTACGACGCGCATCAAGACACCGCTTCGATTGTAAACCAGAATGGAGAGAGTATACCGATTGCCAATTGTGTTTTCCATGTTGGATGCTCCTTACGCATATGATGAAACGCTTCGCTTTGCGAAGCTTCTGAACCACGGACCGTAACAGAAGGAATCTGCCGCCGTGGTTAGCGAATGACTACAAGGATGACAGCTAGAAGGATAAGAAGGAGGGAGTGGACGGACAAAAGGAGGGAAGATGCAGAAAAGTCAAAAACGATAGCGGTGGTGCTTTTCTGCATCATCGTACAGTTCATCTGGTTCTTCCTGTCCATAGCGAATTTCACGATCCAATCCTCCAGGCCGAACGGCCTTTTCCTAGATTGATAGCAAAAACGGATGGAGAATGTCAAGTGCTCATGCACATTATGCATGAATATACAAGCATATTTCAAAATTTGAAGCTTTTTTTGCAAAAAAACTTACAATACGTTACACACTGGATGCGGATGGTTTTCCAATGAAGCGGGATATCGATTTTTTTAAAACCCATGATAAGGTTCCGTGGTATACTCTATGGTATGCGTAAGACGCTCCTCGCCATCGTCTATTTTGTCATTGCCGCGGCCGTCGCAGTGTTTTCCCATGGGAACGGGATCGCCATCACCATGTCCATCGGACTTTGTCTGGGAGCTCTTCTCGGCAGGTATGACGGAGACATGGCTGTTTACCCTTTCGTCACCATGCTCGTCGTCCTCGCTTTCCGGGGCGTGATCGTCACCCTCTTTACCCGATGGAGCTTCGTCCGTTTGTGTCTTCATGTCATCTGGATGGGCTTTCTCATCCTGCTCGCCGTCCAAATATGCCGGCAAATCTTCAGCTCCCGTTTGTAAAGTCTAGCACAAACCGTTGCAATCATTTATGATAATGACACGCGCGAGGCGGAAGATGTATGAGTTATACGGTCATTCTGGTTGAAGATGAAAAGATTGTTCGGGACGAGCTCGCGGCTTCCATCGGATGGGAGCGGCTCGGTTTGTCGTTGGTCGGCACCGCCGGAGACGGACTTGAGGGGGAAGCGATGATAAAGAAGCTTGATCCCGATATCGTCATCACCGACATCAGGTTGCCCGGTATCGACGGACTGACGATGCTTGCCCGGTGCCCCGTCAATCACGCGATCATTCTCTCCGGACACACCGACTTCAGCTATATGAAACAAGCCATCAGGCTCGGTGTGTTTGATTACCTGCTCAAACCGGTCGACGACGATGAACTGGAGATGACGCTCTCCAATCTCGTTACCCGCATCCGTGAGGAGGATATCGAATACGATAAGCTCCGAAAAACGAAAAATCCCACGGGAGAGGAATTGATTCCCCTGCCCCATTCGGTGAACAACCATGTGATCGACAACGCTATCGGTTTCATAGCCACGAACTATGGAAAGCCGGTGGGCTTGCAGGAAGCAGCCACGTTCCTTGGATTGTCAGAGAGCCATCTCTCCCGCTTGTTCAAGGAAGTGACGGGCTTGAATTTTCTCCAATATCTCAACGCATGGCGCATCAACAAGAGCGTTGAGTTGATGAGGGATCCCAAACGAAATATCGGGGAGATCGCCACCAGTTGCGGCTTCCCCACGCCGGGCTACTTTGCGAAAATCTTCAAACGATTCTCCGGAGTCACGCCGACGCAATACAGGGATGAACACCCGACGCTCTGAAGATGCATAAGTCCAGCCTGTTCTCCCGCCTGATCAGCAGTTTTCTCATCGTGGCGCTGATTCCCGTTGTCATTCTCGCCATCTACTATGCGTCGTGGGGGAACAGGAATCTTGAACGCAACCTGGAAGAACAGACGCGGTTTATCGTGGAACAGGACAGCATCGATCTGGCGGGAATCCTGGAGGGATACCGCCATAAGGCATATCTGCTGAGCACCTCCCCCCTGACGATCAAGGTATTGCGGAAAGATGTTGCCGAAGCGGGGAAAACGGAAAACAAAGAGATGTACAATCTCCTCTTCTCCACGATGAAGGGGGACACCTATCTTGCCAGCGCCCATGTGGTGAGCGACTCGGGAAACGTCCGTCTCTCCACTCACGACTTCCCCGAACAGTACGATCTTCGTTTCCATACCAACGAATGGGACAGCAGCAGCGTCGTCGCCCAGATGGAGGCGAATCAGACGGCGAGCGTCATCTTTCTGCAAGGGAGGACGACAAGCGAGAGCGGGAAGGCTATCATTGCGACGATCCTTCGGCGCGTATATGACGAACAGGGCAAGAATCTCGGCTATGTGATCGTCGAAGTGTTCAGCGACGCCGTCGCCTCTATTCTGGACAGGGATTCGACGCTTACCGACGAAGTATTGGTCGATCCTTCCAATTACTACGCAAAATCATTGATCAATCCATCTCAGGTCGGTGGTTTTGACAAATTCCCATATCTCTCCACCGCGAAAATTCTGAATGGCGGTGTATACGCCCACGGGGATACGATCATCGCAATCGCTCCGCTCAAGGACATCCCGCTTTCCCTGGCAGGAGCAATTTCGTCAGTACCCTATACGATCAATATGCGGCAACTGCTATTCGTCACGCTCCTCACGCTCGGCATGGGGATCATCGTCTCGTTCGTTTTCGCATCATTGTTCTCCCGCTCGATCTCAAAACCCGTCAAGGATCTCGCTACGTCGATGAAAGCGGTGGAAGGAGGAAACCTT
>JBAXYP010000031.1:0-11646 GCA_041670725.1 Sphaerochaetaceae bacterium | reverse complement strand
GGGCGTTGGACGGCGGTCTTTCCTGGGAAAAAGTGAGGGAGTATCTTCGCGCCAACGGAGCGAAACAAACGCTGGTCGACGAACTCGCTATGGAGGAAGAACGGTATCGTGAGGTGGAATTGTATCATGGGATCGTCATCAAGGCGGACGAACGGATAGCCCGTCTCGTGGAACAGATCACATCCCTTCACGACGCGATCCTCGCCCGCCTGGCCGATGGTGTGTACCTGATGGATAGCCGGACCTATCCGTTCTGGTGCAAGACGCTCAAGGAGAGTCTTGGGTTTCTACCTTCCCTCCAAGGAGAACCATACTCCTCTGAAGAGACGCCGGAGCAACGGGGAGAGGAACCGGAACAGGCAACATCCAATCCGTTCGGACGTCTTCGACGGACGCTCCCGTCGAAGAAGACAAAATATGACGGGACGATCCTTTCCATGGTGCAGGACCACGGCGGGAACTCCGTCGCTCGGGAGGCGTTGGAGGTGCGTCTCCGTGACAAATTGCTTGTCGATTCAAGTCAGATACGCTCATTCGTCCCCGACGAGAATCCTCAGGCGGGAGGGTTTGACTATCAAGGAAAGGTCGCTCTGCTACGTCGTTCCCTTACGCTGAAGAACGCGTTGTTGCTCCTGCAAGTCGGACAGGAGGAATTGCTTGCCCAGCCACTGGAACTTACCAAAGCGACTGACGGGCAAATGTTGCTCAAGGCGACCATCCTTCCGTCCGGCCAAGTCCGTATCATTCCGGTGGGGAAAATCTTCCTCGTCCGCATGGGTCGGACGTACATCCGCCTGTAACCATCCTCTTTTTTTCACTGGATTTTCCTTTCACCGCCACAGAGGATGAATGGCGGAGGATTCATATGAACGCGAAATGGATGTACATTCCGCTGGCTGTGCTGCTTCTGTTCGGATGCAGCGCATGCCATGACCCGGAGCAAACACAAATGGTTTCTCTTACGGCAGGAACGTGGGAGGCAAAGGAACCGTATCCGCTGGGAAGAACCGGAGTGATCGAGACGATCGTCACCGCAAACAACGCCGAAGGGACATGGGATATCCGCCTTTGTTCCGCCACCGGAGAAAAACTCCTGACGCTCAGGGCGGAAATGACCGCAGATGGATATGCACTCGCAACATACGCAGGAGAGCGCGAGGGATACGATGTCCGTCTCGACGATACACGAAAAGTTATGGAACTCACCATCCCACAGTATCGCGGGACGATGTCCTTCTCCTTGCTCAGATGACGGGGTGCAGAGAACTCGGGTAATGATAGCCGGTGAAGGCTTCGAACTGCAACTTGCCCTGTTCCAACAGCATGAGCGCCCCGCTGATCGTCCTGCAACCGGCTTCCTTCGCCCTGCGGAGGAATACCGTCTCCCTCGGTTTGTACACCAAGTCGAACGCGATTTCCTTCCCGCTGAACAGGTAGCCCTTGGATGCGTCGTCTTGTTCGTGAGGCGTCATGCCGACGCTGGTCGTCTGCACCACCAAGTCTACGGAACCGCTGTAGGCGCTGATGTGATCCAGACTGTCGTAGGCGCTCATCGTTTCCATGGCGAGCGCCTTGGCGTGTTCCACCGTCCTGTTGACGACCGTCACCTTGACATCATGATTGCGGAGCGCCCAGACGATCGCCCTGCTCGCCCCTCCCGCACCGATCACCAAGGCGCTCTTGATTGTTCCGTCTGTCAGCCGTGACGAAAGCGGTTCGAGGAACCCGTAATAATCAGTGTTGATCCCCTTCCACATGCTCTGGATGTGCACCACGGTATTGCAGGAACCGATCTGCTTCACTTCTCTGGTAATCCTTCCCAGATACGGAAGTACGTTGCGCTTGTGGGGGATGGTGACGGAAAACCCGTATACGGGAAGCATCTCGGCGAGCTTGAAGAACGCCCTGACGCTGTCCACTTGGAACGGAACGTAAATGGCATTGTAATGGATCGCATGGAAACCGGGGTTGTGGATTACCGGACTTTTGGTCTGGAGAACGGGGTTGCCGATGACACCGTAGATATGGGTCAGATCGTTCACGGAGTCCGCATGGTACAATTCCTTCATCGTCTGGGCCGAAAGTTGTCCCGGTGCGGCTTCGTTGTCTGAACAGAAGGACAGCATCGACCCGCACCGCTTGTAAAGGATACGGGTGCACACCCCATACGCCCCCATTCCGATGACGATCTTCTCCTTGATCTCCCTGAGTTCGTCGTGGATGCGGAACAATGTGATTACATCAAGCATCGACTGAGGCATGACGGCAACCTTGGGAATGTCCCCGCGTGCGGCAAGTTTGGAAATTCTTCCGAACAGATCGGCCGGTACGCCTTCGAAATCATGAAAAGACCGGATGATCCTGATACCGCGCGCCTTCAGGCTCGCTTCAAAATCGATCGACTGTTCCCCTCGTTTGATCTTCAGGTCGCGCCGCTTTACGTCATCCTCGATATCCACATAGGCGAACGATCCTTCGGCGACGCGCGAAAGGATCTCGATGCGGGCCTTGTCGGCAAGTTCGCACTTGCCTCCATCGCTGATCCGCCGACAGGTCAGAATTATCGGCATGGCCGCCTTCTTCGGAAAATCGACGGCTTTTTCCATTTCTCCTGAGGCCAGGCAGTCCACTCTGAGTTCGGACATGGATACAAACCGCCTGTTGCGCTCCAGAACCTCTAGGTCTTTTGCAATGGTGGATTCGGTCAACGTCAGGCAAAGCATGCGGTCTATCTCCTGTTGTCAGATGGAAAGGATTTATGCTACGCTCATCATACCCTTATTTTACGGAGTGGGCAACAGGAGTATGAAAGAATGACTACGCTTCATGTCAAGGACCTGCGTCTCGCCTTCGGTGCCAGGGACATCCTCGACGGCGTTTCGTTCACACTGACAAGCCAGTCGCGAAGCGCCTTGTGCGGCGCAAACGGTTCAGGGAAAAGCACACTGCTGAAGGTGATCGGCGGAGAATTGAAACCGGATTCCATCGACAAGACCGTGACCAAAGGCATGACGATCGCCTACTTGCCTCAGAGCGACATCGTCCTGGAGAGGGATTCCGTCTACAGCGAGGTGGAGAAAGGGTTCGGAAGATATTCGGCGATGCTGAAGGAGAAAGAAGAGATCGGGGAACGGCTGCGGCACGCTTCGGAGGAGGACCGTACCGACGGGATGTTGGAGCGGATCAGGCAGATCGAAGAAGAACTTCTTTCCTCCGGTTACTACAACAGGAAAATGCAGATCGGACAAGTTCTCGCCGGACTTGGATTTGAACCGTCCGATGCCGACCGTCCCTGTGGAGAGTTCTCTGGAGGCTGGCAGATGCGGATCGCACTCGCCAGAACGCTGGTGGAACGCGCCGATCTGATGCTGTTGGACGAACCGACGAATTATTTGGACATCGAAGCGCTTACATGGTTGAAGAATTATCTGAAGGTATATAAAGGCGGACTTCTGCTGGTCAGCCATGACCAAGGGTTCCTCGACGAGACGATCAACGAGGTGTTCGAGTTGTTCGGCGGTCACCTGAAACGGTACGCCGGCACCTACACCCAGTACCAAGCCCAGCGGGAAATGGAAATCAAAGAACTGGAAGCGAAAGCAAAAACGCAGACGGAATTGGTGGGCAGAACGGAACAATTCATCGAAAGATTCCGTTACAAAGCGACCAAATCGAAACAAGTGCAGTCCAGAATCAAACAGATGGAAAAACTCGAGAAGGTCGAGATACCCGCACACTTGAAAAAACTGGAATTCTCGTTCCCTCCCGCCCCCCATTGCGGCAACGACGTAATGAAAGCAGAGCACCTTACCAAACGGTACGGCGACATCGATGTGTTTGACGACCTCTCCTTCATGATCCACAAAGGGGACAGGCTCGCCGTCACGGGCCGCAACGGTGCGGGCAAGAGTACGTTGCTCCGCATCCTCGTCGGAGAAGAGCCGGACTATCAGGGGACGGTAAGCCCCGGAGCGGGGGTTGTCACCGGATACTACGCCCAGGAGGCGGAGACGACGCTCGAACCGAAGAACAACGTCCTTGAAGAGCTCGCCACCGTCGCAGCGACAAACGATCTGCCCAAACTGCGCACGTATCTCGGTTCGTTTCTGTTCCAAGGGGATGACGTTTTCAAACCGGTCTCAGTCCTTTCCGGCGGGGAACGGAGCAGGCTCGCCCTGTTGAAGATCCTCCTTCACCCGGTAAACCTGCTGGTACTCGACGAACCGACGAACCATCTGGACATCAACGCAAAACAGATGCTACTGGAGGCTTTGAAACAGTACGATGGGACGATGGTGTTCGTCAGCCACGACACCTATTTCATCAGCCATGTCGCCACGAGAATACTCTACCTGAATCACGGCGAAGCGCCGCAGTTCTTCGAAGGGGACTGGGATTACTTCTCCTACAAGCTCAACGAGAAAGAAAGGTACGAAGAAGCGAACCAGCAAAGCGGTGACGGAAAGAAAGAAGAGAAACAGGGAGTGCTTTCCTACAAAGAGGCCAACAAACTTCGCAACAGGATCATTTCGCTGGAGAGACGATGCAAGGAAAAGCAGGACGAAGTGGCGAAACTGGAGGAGACGGTCAAGGACTTTGAGAAGGATACGGAGAAACCCGCTGTTTATTCCGATCCGAAACGGATCACCGAGATCATGCGCTCCAAGAACCAAACGGAACAAGAAAAGCAACAGGCAGAGGATGAATGGTTTTCCCTACAGGAAGAACTTGAAGCGCTGAAATCGCAGGTAGACAAATGATACGTCTTTCCGAACGATTCCCCGAGATGATCCTCGCTTCCCAATCGCCTGCACGCCGGAGCATTTTGGAAAAAGAAGGCGTTAAGGTGACGGTCATGGCCACGGGGACAGACGAAGCATGTACCATTACCGATCCAGTCGAACGAGTACGGCATCTCGCCCTGCGCAAACTTCATACGTTCCTTTCCTTGCATCCTTCCCCCTCACTTCCTGTCCTCGCCAGTGATACGCTCGTCTCGCTGGACGGCAATTTCCTGGGCAAGGCGAAGGATTGGTCCGCGGCGGAAAGCCAGCTCACCCTGCTCTCCGGACGACGGCATATGGTGGAAAGCGGATGGGCTCTGTATCACGACGGGATGATTGAGTCCGGAGCGGACGTTGCGTACGTCACTTTCAGGGAACTCACGGAAGCGGATATCCGTCGGTATCTTGATACGGATGAATGGAAAGGCGCCGCAGGATCATACCGGATCCAAGGCTCAGGCGCCTTTCTCGTACGTTCCGTAAAGGGGGACAAAGACACCGTCATAGGGCTCCCCCTCTTTGCATTGCGAGCCGCGTTTTCCTGATCGTTACTTTTCCGCGTTTTCACCGGAAAAATTGAACGATCGTTCGTCTCCGGCGGGGGTCCGCTCTTTCCCGTTCAGTCCACCAAACTTCGTGGCGGTGCAAGCATCTCGACGATCATATTCGCTGGTGATGCACACAGATGCGGCAAGGTATTGCCATATTCAAACTTTTCTGACATACTCTTTGCGACTGTGTCCGTGGATGACGCAGAATTTCCGCCCCTGCGGGGGTGAGTAACAGCAAGAGGGTGGCGTCGCACCGAATGGTGTTCGCCAGACAGGAGGAACAATGTCCGTAGTTACCATGAAAAGCCTGCTTGAGTCAGGCGTGCATTTCGGTCACCAGACGAAGCGCTGGAATCCGAAAATGGCCCGTTACATTTACAGCCAGAGAAACGGGATTCATATCATTGATTTGCAGAAAACGTCCGCATGTCTCGTCACTGCGTACGATGCCATTCGGCAAGTCGTCAAGTCCGGCAAAACCGTGTTGTTTGTAGGTACGAAAAAGCAAGCACAACAGGCCATTGAAGAACAGGCGAAGCGGTGCGCCATGCCGTACGTCAACACTCGTTGGCTCGGCGGTATGCTGACCAACTTCTCCACCATCAAGAAGTCCATCGCCAATCTGAAAAAGATTGAGAAAATGGAGAATGACGGTACGTTCGATTCCCTTACCAAAAAGGAAGTCGCCCTGCTCACCAAAGAAAAGAACAAATTGCAGAAAAACCTTGGCGGCATCAAAGACATGAAGGATCTTCCCGGTGCACTGTTCATCATCGACACGAAAAAAGAAGCGATCGCCGTCGCTGAGGCAAAACGTCTTGGCATTCCGGTCGTTGCGGTGGTCGATACGAACTGTGATCCTACGGATATCACCTATCCGATCCCTGGCAACGACGACGCCATTCGGGCCATTAGCCTGTTTGTCGAAATCATCGCCAATGCGGTGATCGACGCTGACAACGAAACGGGTATCCAAATCGTCGAGTCGCTTGACGACGTGAACGAAGATCAGAGTGCCAAATCGACCACGGAATCGCAGGAAGCGTTGGACAAGGAAAACGAAGGCATCGTATTCTCAAGCGATGAAAAGACCGACTACTCCAAGTTTGAAGAGCAGACCGAGAAGAAGAAGGATGATGCTGAGGATGACGGCGATCCCAAGAAAAATGGAATCGAAGTCGACGAAGAGAAACTGTACAAGGAGTGAGCCATGCAGATCACTGCTGCCCAAGTAAAACAACTGCGCGACGCCACGGGTGCCGGCATGATGGATTGCAAGAACGCTTTGGTAAAGGCAAACGGCAATTTCGAAGAAGCTGACAAGATTCTTAAGGAAATGGGTCTTGCCGCTGTCGCCAAGCGGCAGGACCGCGCCACCGACAACGGCAGGGTGTTCATCAAGAACGACGGGAAGGTCGTCGTCATGTTGATGGTCACCTGCGAGACGGATTTTGTCGCCTCCAACGACAAGTTCATCGCCCTCGGCGAGGAACTGTGCGATATCGTTCTTCAGAAGGGATACACAAAAATCAACGACGAGCTTAACGCCAAGGTGAACGGCCTGATCGCCATCATCAAGGAGAACATGAAGCTCGAAAAGTTGTATGTCCTTCCTCTCCCCGCCGACCATTACGCCGCGACGTATATTCACGGCGCCGGGCAGATGGGTGTCGTCGTGGAGTTCGCCTCGGACAAACCGGAAGCGTTCTCCAATCCTACGGTGAAGGAATTCACCAACGACTGCGCCCTTCACGTGGCCGCGTTCACGCCCAGTCATCTGACACTGAAGGAAGTGCCCCAGTCGTACATCGACGAACAACTGGAAATCTTCCGCGTCCAAGTGAAGGATCTGGACAAACCGGAGAAGGTAAAAGAAGGCATTATCCGCGGGAAGTTGAATAAACACCTCGGGGAAATCTGCCTGATGAACCAACCGTTCGTCAAAGACGAGACGATGAGTGTCGAGAAAAAACTCGCGGCCGTATCCAAAGAAGTCGGCGCGAACATTTCTCTCGTAAGCTACAAATTCTTTGTCGCCGGCGTGAAATGAGACTGATCAAAGGACCGCTTCCGAAAGAAGTGGCCCTTTGCTTTTTGGAGTAATGACATGGCAGATGTATTGGTGAATTGTGAAGAAAAGATGAAGAAGAGCGTCGAAAGCCTCAAGGGAGACTACGACGGACTTCGTACCGGCAGGGCGTCCGCATCCGTGTTGGACAAGATCAAGGTCGATTATTACGGTGTTCCCACCCCGATCAACCAAGTAGCGTCGGTCAGTGTGCCGGAGGCGCGTTCCATTGTAATCCAACCGTGGGACAAAAGCGTGCTCCCCGCGTTGGAGAGGGCCATTCAGACCAGTGATCTGGGACTTCCTCCAAACAATGACGGCAAGCTGATCAGACTGGTATTCCCGCCACTCACCGAAGAGCGGCGCAAACAACTTGCGAAAAACGCCAGGACGATGGCCGAAAACTGCAGAATTTCCGTCAGAAACATCCGTCGCGAAGGAATGGATGAACTGAAAAAGCTCTCGAAAGGCGGTGACATCAGCGAGGACGAGCAGAAGGATCTGGAGAATAAACTGCAGAAAATGACCGACTCGTACATCCTAAAGATCGGAGAAGTCGCCGATTCCAAGGAAAAAGAAATCATGGAGGTGTGATAGTGGAGAGAACCTCCGTCCCCACCCATCTGGGCATTATCATGGATGGCAACGGCAGATGGGCGAAGGCGCGCAACCTTCCGCGGACTGCCGGCCACATTGAAGGGCTGAAAGCAGTCAAACGTGTCATCGCCGCATGCCGGGACGAGGGTATCCGTTATCTCACGATGTATGTGTTCTCCACCGAAAACTGGAAACGAAGCGGAGAGGAAGTTGGATTTCTGATGAATCTGCTTGCTTCCAAACTCCATGGGGAATTGCTGTACTTTATGGACGAACACATCAGGATTCTGGTACGGGGGGACGTCACCGGTCTCCCCGACCCCGTTCGGAACTCCATCAGGGAGACGGAGGAAGCGACAAAAGACAACGACGGCATCGTCTGTTCTCTGGCGATCAATTACGGAGGACAGGATGAAATTGTCAGGGCGGTCAACAAATTGATTGCTTCGGGTGTTACATCGGTCACCGCCGAACAGATTGCCGGAAATCTAGACTTGCCCTCCGTCCCTCCGGTGGATATGATAGTAAGGAGTGCCGGGGAAAGGCGGATCAGCAATTTCCTATTGTGGGACAGTGCATACGCGGAACTGGCATCATACGATAAATTGTGGCCTGATTGGGATAAGGATGATGTCCAACGTATTTGTGAGGAATACGCGCATCGGGTTCGGAAATTCGGGGGAGTGCTGGCATGAATTCATTACTCAAGCGTTGTCTGACCGCCGTTATCGCCATTCCCGCTATTTTCAGTCTGATCTTTTTTCTTCCGCAATATCACCATCTTGCCTTCGCCTCTTTGGCGTTCGTTGCCTCCTTGATCGGTTCGCTTGAAATGCAAAACCTCATTCTCAAGGCCGAAGGACAGAGTCCCCATCTCCGTTTTTGGGTTCCTTCAATCCTGATCATCGCCGCGTGGATCGAAACGTTCTTCGAACCGCTTCCCATCACCGATTTCGTATTGCTATTCCTTGCACTTCTCTCCTTTTCCATGGAAATCGTCTACGGGGCGAAAGATTCGTTCAAGGGATCTTTGTCGCGTATCGCCTCATCCTCCCTTCTGTTGCTTTATCCAAGTTTTTTCTTCACCTTCCTGATCAAGATCTGCGAGATGGACTGGGAAGGGAACGCCAACTACAGTACGTTCCTTCTCTTGCTCTACTTCCTTCTTGTATTCGGGAACGACACCTTCGCCTATATCTTCGGTATGGCGTTCGGGAAAAACAACAGAGGCGTTTTGAAAGTGAGTCCCAACAAGAGCATCGCAGGCTTCATCGGAGGAACCGTCGTGACGACAATCCTTTCTGTGGCATACTGCATGTTCATCGACATTGGGCTGGGCATTGTGCAGAGCGTTGTTCTCGGGGCGGTGATCAGTTTCAGTGCAAACGTCGGAGATCTGGTGGAGAGTGCGTTCAAACGCGCTGCTGAAGTAAAGGACAGCGGCCATATCGTTCCAGGCCGTGGCGGATTTCTCGATTCCATCGATTCCCTTCTGGCCAGCGCTCCGGTCTTCTGGGTGCTGTTCGTAATCTTCCGCGCATGAAAAACGTCATTATTCTCGGAGCGACCGGTTCTATCGGAACGACCGCCATCAACGCGATTCTTTCCCATGCTCTTCCCGTTCATGTCGTTGCGCTATCCTGTCATAGGAAAAAGGACGAACTCCGTATGCTCGGGAAACGGTTCCCCGACGCGAAACTTTGCCTTTCCGGAGATGCATGGAACGACGGCTACAGCGGATTTCACGGCCTCAGGAAAATGATCGAGGAAACGGATGCCGATATCGTGTTGAACGGCATTTCCGGGTTCGACGGGCTTCCCGCTTCAGTCTATACGCTCGAATGCGGCAAGAATCTTGCACTGGCAAATAAGGAAAGCGTCGTATGCGGGTGGAGTTTCCTCTTCGATCTTGCCCAGAAGAACAACGCGTCCATTATCCCCGTTGACAGCGAACACAGTGCCATTTTCCAGTTACTGAAAAGTCACGGTCAGGACGAAGTGGAAAAGCTGGTCATTACGGCGAGCGGCGGTCCGTTCCGAACATGGACGGAGCAGCAACTCAATCACGCCACGGCGAAAGACGCGCTTTGCCATCCGACATGGAAGATGGGAAAGAAAATCACCATTGATTCGGCGACGCTGGCCAACAAAGGCATGGAAGTAATCGAAGCAAGCAAGCTGTTCGGATTCCCACCGGAGAAGATCGAAGTCGTCGTTCATCCTCAGTCCATCGTTCATTCAATGATCAGGATGCGCAACGGTGCGGTATACGCGCAATTGGGGATGCCGGACATGAGCCTGCCGATCATCAGTGCGCTTCTGCCGGATACGGGAGTGCCGTTGGTCTCACCCCTTTCGTTCGACGACCTTGCTCTGACGTTTCAAAAACCGGACATCGTGCGGTTCCCTCTGTTGGGGCTCGCCTACGAAACGCTTCGTAACGGCGGTGCATCCACCCTTGCGTTCAACGCATCCGACGAGGTCGCCGTCGCGGCGTTCCTCTGCGGACACATCGGATTCACCGATATCAACGACATCGTCGAGAGGACTGTCGCCCGTGCGGACAAAAATGCCCCACAGGATCTTTCCGAGGCGATCGCACTAAACAAACGATATCGATCCCTTGCCGGAGGCTTCCCGTGCGCATGCTTCTCCTGAAGTACTTGATCGGATACATCGGCATCGGCGTCGTCGTCATCGTCCACGAGCTTGGGCATTTCTTCGTTGCAAGACTCTGCGGCATATCCGTGGAAGTATTCAGCTTCGGCTTCGGTCCGAAACTATGGGGCAGGCAATCGGGACATACAGAGTTCCGTCTTTCGTTGATCCCCTTTGGCGGGTATTGCAGGATGAAAGGAAGCGACGATTTGCAACGAGCCCTTGAGACAAAGAGCAAGACGTTCGTCCAAACCGAGGCAGGTTCCCTTTTTTCCGTATCGCCGTTTCGAAGATTGCTCACCTATGGTGCGGGTCCGCTGGCAAATTTCCTGCTCGCCTCTCTTGTGTACGCCGTGCTTGCAAGCGTCCCGACACAAGTACTCAGTACGCCCGCCGTCATCGTCACGGTCAATGATTATCCCACGATCTTCCAAGACTCCGACAGCAACGCCGCCCTGTACGGGTTGAAAAGCGGCGACCTTGTCCTGTCGTTCGACCAACAACCCATCGCCGATTATCAACAACTCGAAGGGTTGCTCGCCTCGGCATCAAAGGATTTGCACCGCTTCGTCGTAAAACGAAATGAAAGCGAAGTAACCGTGGAGGCAAGAAGTGACGAAAACGGCCGATGGGGCGTTGCCAACAGTTTGGAACCGATCGTGGGGCATGTCCGTTCGGAAAGCGCGGAAGAACTCGCAGGACTCCAAGCGGGAGACAGAATTCTCTCCTGCAACGATCGGAAAGTTGAAAACAACTATGACCTTCTGGTGGCTTTGGGAAAGGAAAGGGATGTCACGATGATCGTCGTGCGCGCAGAGAAAGAGCAACGGATCAGTTTTACAGCGGCAAGCAAAGAAGATGGTTCAGGCTCGTTCCGCTTCAGTCTTGCTGAGGGCAGGAAAACCATCCCGGGGGAGAGGTTTTCCCTTCTGAAAGGGGCGGCAACCTCGTTTTCCCTCCTGCGGCAGACGGCCGCCACGCTGTGGGC
>JBAXYP010000030.1:0-11921 GCA_041670725.1 Sphaerochaetaceae bacterium | reverse complement strand
TTTCGTATACCGCTTTGGGAACGGAATCCGCTTTGTATATCTCGTTGACCAATACCATCATCTGGGAAATCGCCGTGTTGAAGTTCAGGGACTGCGTGTCCTCTGTCACTTTCTTGATCGTTTTGTGGAGTAGCCGGTCAAGCGTCTGCGAAGCGGGCGCGTCGATGATCTTCTTTTCTTCATGGATTCTCCATACGCGGTCGAGGAACCGATAAATGCCGATCAAACCTTCCGTAGACCATGGCTTGGAAACTTGAAGCGGTCCCATGAACATCTCGTACATCCGCATGGAATCAGCACCGTACGTAGAGATGATCTCGTCGGGATTGATGACGTTCTTCAGGCTTTTGGACATTTTCGCCGTGACCCGTTCCAATGTCTCTCCCGTTTCCTTGTCCTTGAACATACCGGGGGAGGTTTCCTCGACCATGTCAACCGGCACCAGAGCTTTGTCTGCTTTCTGGTAGGCAAAACTGGTTATCATCCCCTGGTTGACCAGTTTCTGGAAGGGTTCCCTCGTGGAGACCAGTCCGAGATCATATAACACCTCATGCCAGAACCGTGCGTAAAGCAGATGGAGCACAGCGTGTTCCGCCCCTCCCACGTACAAATCGACCGGCATCCAGTATTTTTCCTTTTCCGGATCTACGAATTGTTTGTCGTTGTGCGGATCGATGTATCGCAGGTAGTACCAGCAGGAACCGGCCCATTGCGGCATAGTGTTCGTCTCTCGTTTTGCCGGTCCCCCGCATTTCGGGCAAGTGGTGTTGACCCAGCTGTCGATCGTGGCGAGGGGACTTTCTCCGGTTCCGCTTGGTTCATACGATTTCACTTCGGGAAGGAGCAACGGAAGTTGATCCTCGGGAAGCGGTACAATACCGCAATGCGGGCAGTGCACCAAGGGGATTGGTTCCCCCCAATAGCGCTGGCGACTGAACACCCAGTCACGAAGTTTGTAATTTACCGCTTTGTGGCCGCAGTGGTGTTCTTCCAACCACGCAAGCATTTTGTCGATGGCTTCCTGCTTGTTCAGGCCGTTGAGCCATTCGCTGTTGACATGTTCTCCGTCTTCCGTCCATGCCTGTTGTTGGACGTCGACGCCGCTTTTCAACACTTCAATGATGGGAAGCCCGAATTTCTTCGCGAATTCCCAGTCACGTGTGTCGTGGGCGGGTACAGCCATGATGGCGCCCGTTCCGTAGCTGATGAGCACATAGTCGGCGATCCAGATCGGGATTTTCTTTCCGTTGACTGGATTGATGGCGTAACTGCCGGAGAAGACGCCCGTTTTTTCTTTGGCCAAATCGGTCCGTTCGAGATCACTTTTATGCGCCGATTCCGCCACATATGCGGCGACTGCCCGCTTTTGCTCCGGTGTGGTCAGTTTATCGACCAACGGATGTTCAGGGGAGATGACCATGTAGGTTGCCCCGAAGAGCGTATCGCACCGGGTCGTGTACACTTCAAGCTTTTCGTCGAATTTTTCCAAAGAGAAGAAAACCGATGCGCCGACGGAACGGCCGATCCAATTGCGTTGCATCAGTTTGACGGACTCCGGCCAGTCGAGTTTGTCGAGGTCCTTCAACAATTCGTCGGCATACGCGGTGATTCGCAATACCCATTGGCGGATGTTCTTCCGCTCCACTTTCGCGCCGCATCGCTCGCACTTGCCTTCTTTCACTTCCTCGTTCGCCAATCCCGTTTTGCAGTTCGGACACCAGTTGATGGGACTTTGCGTCTCGTAGGCGAGTCCTTTTTTGTACAGCTTGAGGAAAATCCATTGGGTCCATTTGTAGTATTCCGGTTCACAGGTGGAAATCTCCCTGTTCCAGTCGTAGCAGAATCCCAGACTCTTGATCTGACGGGTGAATGTGACGATGTTCTTTTCCGTCGTTGCCTTGGGATGGGTTCCTGTCTTGATGGCGTAGTTCTCTGCAGGCAGACCGAATGAGTCGAATCCCATTGGATGCAGGACATTGTATCCCTTCATTTTCAGATAGCGCGTGTAAATATCCGTGGCGGTGTACCCCTCCGGATGGCCGACGTGCAGTCCCGCGCCACTTGGATACGGGAACATGTCGAGGACGTATCTCCGTTTCTCCTTCGGATAGGAAGGATCTTCCGTCACTTTGTAAGTCTGGTGGTCCGCCCAGTACTTCTGCCATTTCACTTCAATTTCATGGAAGGGATAGTTGCTCATTTAACTAATTGCCTCATATATAATTATATGAATCGTCAATAGGAGACGACTGTACAAATAAGCATACAATAAAGCCTTTTCGTTGTACAGTGCGTTCCTTACTCGTATTCGAAGTCAGGAGACGGAGATGGGGTGAACAGGACGGAATCGACTCGGTTTTTCGTCATGGACAGGATTTTGAACGTTCCGATGGGTACCGTGATGATTTGTCCGATACGGGGAATGTCTCCCGTCACGTCGAGCAGATAACTGGCGACCGTCCCGCTTTTGAAGGCGGATTGTCCGTCGGCGACGGACAGCGTTTCGATGAACTGTTGCAACGGAGTATCCGCCTGGACAATGTACGATCCCGGTGCATGAGTGTTCGGGACGATGAGTTCCCCTTCTTGTTTCTCGTGTTCGTCATAGATTTCCCCGAACAGTTGTTCGACGATGTCTTCCATCGTAACGACACCGGAAAATCCTCCGTATTCGTCCAGCACGATGGCCATGTTGAGATTCTGATGTTTGAAATGAGTAAACAAATCATCGATATGCATGGTATCGGGGACAAACTGGGGTGCCTTCGCAAGCATGGAAATTTTCATCGAGTTTCCTTTTTCCACTTGAGCGGAGAGCAGATCCTTCAACACCAGAATACCGGTGATGTTTTCGTGGTTGCCGTGATAGAGCGGTACCCGGGAGTATCCCGACTGAACCATCCTGGGAAATGCGTCCTTGATCGTCAGGCAATCATCCATGCTGAATACTTCGGTGCGATGGGTCATCACCGTACGGACTTGGGTTTCGGAGAAATAGATGGCTCGTTGCATCAAGTCGCTTTCGTATTGATCCACGACGCCTTCATCTTCCGCAGCATTGGTGATGTGCATCAGACTCGACGCCGTCAGTTTCTTGGTGTCCGAACCTCGGAACAGGAAGTTGATGAATCGCATCAATTGCCGGAAACACCAGACGATGGGAAACAAGATGGTTGTCAGTATCTTCAACGGGATGGCGGCTGCCAGTGCGATGCCAAGGCTGTTGTGCATGGCGATTTGTTTCGGAGAAATCTCGCCGAAAACGAGAAGTGTCAGCGTGAGGATCCCCGTCGCAGCGCCCACATAGTGGTTTCCCCACTGGTCGATGACCAACGAAGTGACCAATGCAGACAAGGAAATGTTGACTAGATTGTTTCCGATCAAAACGGTCGTCAGCATCACGTCGCTGTTGCGACAGAAACCAAGGGCGATCCTTGCGCTCTTGGAGCGTTTCGTCTCAAGTATTTTCTGATCGATGATCGATAGGGAAGTGTAAGCGGTTTCCGTGGCGGAGAACGCTGCGGAGAAAAACAACAGAAGAATGATGGCTGCTATCATGCACACCACCTTGGTTCAGGTAACGGTACGTCATCCATATATATCGTAACTATAATGAATAATGAAGCGATGGACAATATCACAGGAGTATGATGGTAACCATGAGTACGGAGACGGAAGGGATGAGGAATGAGTCTGCGCCGCGCTTTTTGACCCTGCTTGAGTTGAAGCCGGTGGATGGATTGGGAGATGAGTTGGTTTCTTCTTTTTGATTTGGTAATCTGGTTAAAACGATATCAATAACGACAGAAATCTTTAGAACGAGAGAATAAATTCCTTAGTTTTGTGGCATCAAGATTTGGAAGTTCTAATTCTTGAGAGAGCTTTTTCGGCATGGTATGATAAAAAATCAAGTTTTCTCTTTTGGCAACGTGAGTTTCGATGAAAAAGAGGAAACGCTGGCCCATGTCTCATTTATTTTGTCTTGGTACTCTTTATAATATTGGGTTACGAACGTATAAAACAACATATCATTGATTAACATTTGATCAAGGCGGGATACAAAGGCACCATTTCTGCAAATGCTTTCAGTATTTGGAATCAACAAAGAAGAATCTGCAAGACGATAAAGGCTGGAATTTCCGATTCTTGTAACTCCGATCACAGTTGCTCCCATCGCTTTTGCTCGTTTCGCGATTGAAATGATTTCCGGGGTTTCTCCGGAATAGCTAATGACAAAGGCAAGATCTTCTTTGCTTAAAGTGCTTGCACAAACCATTTGGAGATGTGTTTCCGCATTGTAAGAAGCATCGATACCAAGTCTGATTAACTTTTGATAGAGATCGAGTCCTACAACTCCCGAAGCGCCGATACCAACAATCAGGACCTTTCTTGCTTTCCTTATCGCATCAACAGTTTTTTTGATCAGTTCTTGGTTGAGCAGTTTTTCCAATAAAGTAAAACTGTTTGTTGCTGTCGTAATAATATTTTTTATGACCGTCGAAACTTCTGGTGCCCGTTGAAGGTCAATATCATTTGTGAAATTCAAGGTCGTCATGTCTAGTTCTTTGTGTCCGGACTGAAATAGGCATTTCGCCACTTCCAACTTCAATTCCGGGTATCCAGGAAGCCCAATCTTTTTACAGAATCTTGTGACTGCCGGAGCATTTGTCTCCGATGCCTCTCCAAGATTGGCGATTTTCATCATGGGAACTTTATCTGGGTTGTTGACAACATACTTGGCAATTTTTTTTTCTGCCGTGGTCAATGTTGGGATGATATGACGAATGTAAAACAAAATATTGTCCATAAGTTCAGTGTATCATTGATGTAAATAATTTTCAAATTATATTAAAATAATTACGAAAATAAATTAAGACCAAGTTTATTTTCAATGTATACTAATTTTATGGAACATATCGCGATGACTGAGCAACCAAATCCTGCATCTTACATGATTGATACAAAAACATCACTTGAAATTTGCAGGATTATTAATCAGGAAGATATGAAGGTCCCTGCAGTAGTGGAGACTGCCCTCCCCGCAATTGCGGCTTTAGTTGATGATGTTGTTGCTTCTTTCCGAAAAAATGGAAGACTGATTTATATCGGGGCAGGTACAAGCGGCAGGCTTGGTGTACTTGACGCCTCGGAATGTCCACCGACCTACGGCGTTGATCCTGGAATGGTTCAGGGGATTATAGCGGGGGGGGACCCTGCATTGGTCAGAAGTGTTGAGAACGCCGAGGATGATGGGGATGCGGGCATCGAATCCTTAAAGCGAATCGCTTTTACAAACAAAGATGTGCTTGTAGGAATAACCGCAAGTGGTTCTGCTCCATTTGTTGTTGAAGCAATGAGGTATGCAAAAGGGCTTGGTGCTGTCGTTGGAGCAATGAGTTGTAATGCGGAGTCTTTGTCGTTTTTATATGCAAAGCATGTAATATATCTTCCTGTGGGTCCTGAAATTATTACAGGTTCAACAAGAATGAAAAGCGGTACAGCTCAGAAATTGGTACTTAATATGATTACGACAGCATCGATGATTCGCATTGGTAAGGTATACAACCATTTCATGGTAGATTTCAAACCAACAAACACTAAACTTATGAAAAGATCCTTACGTTTGATTCAAGAAATAGCCGGATGTTCATCTGATGAGGCAAAAAAAGCATTTGGACAATGCCACAACAATACAAAGGCAGGAATTTTGATTGCATTAGTTGGTATTACATACGAAAAGGCAATAAGTGTTTTGGAGGAAGCTGAGGGGAATCTTCATCAGGCGTTTAAGTTATGTGGGAGGGAGGATCATATCTGAAAAAAGTGGATGTTTACATCCATAGGAGGGTTCAAATGAGGAAAAAGTTTTCATTGGTCTTGGTGCTTCTGCTTGTATGTTTACTGGTGGGAGTGTTCGCAAATGGGGCAAATGAGCAGGGTAAAACTTCTGTGGTCGTGACAAAACCGACGGAAATACAATTTTGGACATGGCGTCCAGAAGATGTGGATTTTTATAATTCGGTTATTGCCGATTTTGAAAAGCTCAACCCAGATGTCAAAGTTGTGCAGAATGCAATAAAAAACACAGAATACAACACAGTGCTTTCTGCTTCCTTGTCTGGAGGCAGTGGACCTGATGTGTTTCAAGCACGCGCATATGGGGGGCTTTTTTCTTTGAGTCAGTCAGGATTTCTTGAACCAATTGAGAAATGGGTTCCTTCTGTGAAAGACTTCCCTACTGCAGCTCTCACGAGTGCGACGGACCAAGGAACCGTTTGGGCGGTTCCCGCAGTCGGACAGACAATGCTTGTGTATTACAATACCGATATGTACAAAAAATATGGGCTTTCTGTTCCGCAGACTTGGGATGAATTTTTACATAATTGTCAAGTTCTTAAAGATCATGGAGAACTTGCGATTGCAAATGGAACGAAGGAGGGATGGACTGTTGAGACCTTACTTGGAGTTATCGGCCCGACTTTTTATGGAGGAGACGATTTCTACAAAGCAGTTGTTGCGGGAAATACAACATTTGAGGATCCTCGCTTCATTGCAGCAATCAAGAAGATTGGTGAATTGAAACCGTATTTGCCAGAGATGCATACTGGCGTGTCCTATACAGATATGCAATCAAGTTTTATCAATGAAAGTGCAGGACACTTTTTAGGCGGTTCATATGAGGCCAGTTACTTTGAAGCGCAGAATCCGGATCTTCATTTTGACGTCTTTCCAATTCCAGGGTTGAAGAACACAGATCCCAAACGTGTTTCCGTATACGCGGATATGAGTTGGGCAATTAATGCCAATAGCACAAAGAAAGAGGCAGCTGCAAAGTTTGTGAATTATCTTGCAAGCGTTGAGGTTTCCAACAGAATTATTCATGAGATGAAAATGGTATCTTGGACACCAGGAACCGACAGTTCCAGCACACCATTCATCCAAAAGGTTTTGGCGTTGCAAAAGCAAAGTACTCCATATGTATTCTTGGCGGGTTTCCGGTTCAAACAACCAACTGGTTCCCAACTCTTCCAGGCTGCAGGACAAGGCTATATGGCTGGACAACTTACCGCAGAAGAAGTTGCTGCCAGTGTACAGAAGGGTATCGCGACATATTACAAACCATTTCAGAAATAGGGTGTAAAGCGTTTACGTGGCCGTAGAGTATACGGCCACATAAAAAATGGGAGAAGGAGATGACCAGAAAACAACTGCATAAGGTAGGGAATATTTCTCTATTCGTTTTGCCTGGGTTAGTGATAGTTTTGACATTTATTGTGATTCCCTTGTTCATGTCAATGTTCAATAGTTTGTTTTCTTGGAACCAACTTGTCAGGCAGAAATTCATAGGATTGGGGAATTTTAAAAAACTGTTTTTGGGTTTTCCTTATCGAAATATGTTTCTTAATGCATTAGGGAATAATGTCATATGGTTTGTAATGACAATGCTTATCCAAAACTCTCTCGGTTTGTTTTTTGGTTATTTTTTGTCACGAAGGGTTCCCGGACATGCAGTTTTTCAACGGATTTTTTTTCTTCCTGTCCTTTTTTCGATTGTTGCAGTCGGATATCTTTGGGGATTGTATCTTCGACCAAATGGCTTGGTAAATGAATTCCTCAATTTGATCGGTAGATCGGATTTACGGCAAGCTTGGTTGGGAGATTCAAAGTACGCAACGGTTTCAATTGTGTTGGTGAATATTTGGCGATGGGTCGGTTTCCCTTCTTTGGTTTTTATGGCTGCGGTTGATAATGTCCCTCAAGAATATTGGGAATCAGCTTATCTTGATGGTGCAGGGGAATGGAAAATGTTTTGGAAAATTGTTTTCCCATTAATTATTCCTTCTGTAACAATTATTTTTGTTCTCACTATCATTGGTAGCCTGAATGTTTTTGAGCAAATTTACACAATGGCCGGATTGGACGGAGCTCCTAATTATGCGACAGATACTATTGGTACCCTCTTCTACCGAACTGCTTTTGGGTCAGTGGATGCTGGCAGTCCCGAAATAGGCATTGGATCTGCAATTTCCGTCATTATCTACCTGATGACCTTTATTTTCTCTTTGGTCACCGTTGTTGGAAACAAGAAACGGGAGGTAGAGATATGAATCTGGACTTCACATATCATTCGGGAGGCGGATGGAAGAAATTTGCCATTACTGTATGTCTTATCGTTATGTCCATCTATGTAATTCTTATCATCTATCCGTTGTTCAATATGCTGATTTCTTCTTTCAAAACGACAAGAGAGATCATGAAGGATCCTTTCGGAATGCCTTCTTCTTTTAGTTTCAAAAACTACAAGTTATTGTGGATTGATAAACACTTTGACAAGTACTTTTTAAATAGTCTTATTGTCACTGCCATTGCAATGCTCTTTGTTGTTTTGTTGGGATCTATGGCTGCTTTTGGTGTGTCTCGTTACAAGTATAAGGGAAACACCTTGGTGTACATGTTGTTTCTCAGTGGAATTATGCTTCCCCTAAAGGCGGCGGTCATCCCATTGTTTTTCATTATTAAGAAATTGAATTTAGTTGATAACTTTGGTTCTGTCATTTTGATTTTTATTGCCATGGGTATTCCCTCAACAGTATTCATTCTTGCTGGTTTTATGAAAGGGATACCGGTTGATTTGGAATATGCCGCACGTATTGATGGATGCAGTGATTTTAGAATTTATGCACAGATCATCATGCCACTATGTGCGTCCTCGATCACACTTGTCACCATATACAATGCAGTCCCGATTTGGAATGATTTCTTTTTCCCGTTGGTATTTTTAATTAGTGATACGAAGAAAACGCTTCCTGTCGGTTTGAGCTCATTTTTTGGGCAGAACAGTACAAACTGGGGGCTATTGTTTGTTGGACTTTCCATTGCGATTGTTCCTATGATTATTCTTTATTTATTTATGTCAAAATATTTTATTAAAGGAATGACGGTTGGTGCCGTTAAAGGATAAGGAAGACAATGGATGATATTGCATTGCTTGGTGGATTAGAAAAAAAATACTCAAGTGAATTATTTGAAAATGTAATCCCGTTTTGGCTGAAATACTCTCTTGATCATGTATATGGAGGATACTGTACTTGTATCGATTATGATGGGACTGTTTTTGATACCGACAAATACAGTTGGATGCAAGGCAGGGAAATTTTCCTTTTCAGCAAACTCTGTCTGTTATATGGAATACGAGAAGAATGGAGGCGAGCCGCAAAATGTGGCGTTGATTTCATGCTTGCTCACGGAAAGGCGCCAAATGGAGACTACTATTTTGCCTTGGATCGAACAGGTCGTCCGTTGGTTCAGCCATATAATATTTTTAGTGATTGTTTTCTTTGTATTGGCTATGCCGATTATTCCCTTATTGCAGAGACAGAGGAAGAAAGGGAACAAACAAAGGTAGAAGCGATACGTTTGTATAATCGGATTCAAGAAAGGAAGACTAACCCAAAGGGGATCTGGAATAAACAGGTACCAGGCGGTCGTAATCTTCAGATGATGTCTATCCCGATGATAGAAGCAATGCTTGCACTCGAATTGGAAGGTGTTTTGGGGAAAGATGCTGTCAAGAACAAGGAAGATGAGGTGATGAAACTTTTCCTGTCACGGCATGTCGACAGGGAGAGGAAGTGTGTGTTTGAAAGAGTTAATCCTGATGGTTCTCATATGTTGGATGTCATGGAAGGAAGGTTGCTCAACCCAGGGCACGCTCTTGAAATTCTGTGGTTTCTCATGACGATTGCAGAAAAACATAATGATGAGGATCGAATCAATGATCTTGGTAAAATAATGCTTTGGTGCATTGAGCGAGGGTGGGACGATACATATGGTGGCATTTTTTATTATCGGGATTATGACAACAGACCACTCGATAAATTTGAGTCTGACATGAAACTTTGGTGGGTTCATGTAGAAGCATTGAATGCTTTTCTTCTTGCTTGGAAACTTACAGGGAAACAAGAATTCAAAGAATGGTTCTTGAAAATTGATGATTGGACATGGGCAAAATTTCCCGATCATGTCCATGGAGAATGGTATGGATACTTGTCGCGGCAAGGAGAAGTTGCTTCAACACTAAAAGGTGGAAAATGGAAAGGATTTTTCCATCTACCAAGGATGTTGTATACCTGTAGCGGTTGGCTGAAGGATATGCAGGTATGAAAATATATGTCGGGATTGATGGTGGAGGTACAAGATCCCGAATTGCTGTTATGGATGAAAAAGGCAAGATTCTTGAAAAAAGAGAAGGGGGGTGTTCAAATCAATACGCTGTTGGTTTGAACATGGCGGTTCAGAATATTAGGGATTTGGTAGAACATACGGCTAATCTTTCTCAAATTGCAGGTTTCTGTCTTGCAAGTGCAGGGCTTGGGCGAAAAAGTGAAGTTGTTCGCATGGCCTCTGCGATGCGATATTCTTTTCCTTGTTACTATTGTAGTGACGTAGAAGCGCTTCTTGTTGGTGGTTCACACAACGAAAATGGTACTTGTTTGATTTGCGGGACGGGAAGTGTTGCCATGGGAAGAGATCAAAACGGGAATACCTGTAGGAGTGGTGGTTTTGGATGGAGACTTGGAGATGAGGGATCTGCGTGGTGGCAAGGGCAACAGGCAATTGCACGATCAATGCGAAGCGAAGAGAAGCGTGATCTCCCAACGGGAATGTTGCCTTGTATTTGTCATCAACTGGGCGTTAGCCATGCAGAAGAGCTGATTACGCTCTGTAATTCAGACACACTAAGCAAAGCAAATATTGCTGCGTTATCATCTATTGTCACTCGATATGCCGCAAACAACGATCCTCTTGCTTTGTCCATTGTCAACGATTCAATTAAAGAATTGACAATGCTTGTTGATTCTGTTTTCGTGCAATTGCCTACAATAGATGGACGAGATGTTGTCTGTGCAGGTGGGGTATTGGAACATGATGCATTTTTTTGTTCTCTTTTACAAAACGCATGGGATGGTCGGTATAGGAGGGTTCCGGCACAAGGAACAGCACTTGATGGGGCGCTCATTTTGGCAAGGGCATGTAGAGAATATCATATTATTTCTCATTGATCTCCTTACTTAATTACCCAGAAGAAAAAGGGTGCTTGTGATTCCATATCACAGGAGCATGATGGTAACCATGAGTACGGAGACGGAGGGGATGAGGAATGAGTCTGCGCCGCGCTTTTTGACCCTGCTTGAGTTGAAGCCTGTGAACGGATAAAAGAAGAACAACGAATCGAGGACCATCAAGGTGTAACAATAACGAAGGGCGATGGATCCTTTCAGCGGAAGACAGAGAAACGCCAGTGCCAGTTGCCCGGTACGAGCTATCCTGCACAGGACGGTGTCCATGTCGCTGTTGCGCCAATGGTATCCGGCGATGTAGATGTTGCCTGGGACGGGGAAAGGAATGCCCACAAGGAGCGGCAACAGAATCCCGGGAAGCCATGCGGTGTCCCATGCGAGAAAAGAGACTTCCGCCTGTTGTATTCGTGCAGATACTTCCATCGATAGCGTCCTGATGGTCAGCGCGAAAACAGGGATCATCAAGAGAAACAACGGGCTTTGCTGGTAGAAAGGATCCTGGCTCCAGTCGGGCATCGTCCCGGGACGGATCATGTTCAGCAGATTCCATCCTTTCAGACAGGGGAACCAAAGAAGGATATTGCACAAGACCGTCAGCATGAATGGCCGTTGATCGCCCTGTTCCTCTTTCATTTCTTCAGGGATGGCGCGGTGCCAGAGGAAATATCCCATGTCAAAGAAGCGCGACGCACGCTTGTTGATCTTTGCCAATCCAATGCCAAACCGGGCGATCTGGGAGCGGATCGACATGATGGAGAAGCCATGGCTTGCAAACTGTTTCAGAGAGGAGCCATTGTCTCCTTCGACGCAGGCGACGATGTCGGTGCAACCCATCTTCTT